>JAUQWT010000176.1 GCA_030835005.1 Ignavibacteria bacterium
TCTTACTGTCCGGTGAGCGTGATCAGCGATAAAGTCTTCGTGCGTTACCAGAATTATTGTATTTCCCTGTGAATGGAGATTATCGAAAAGCTCCATTATCTCATCGCCGGTTTTGGAATCAAGATTACCTGTTGGTTCATCAGCAAGAATAATTGACGGTTTATTCACAAGCGCTCTTGCTATTGCAACACGCTGTCTCTGGCCGCCGGAGAGTTCATTTGGTTTATGGTACATTCTATCCTGCAGCCCTACTTTAAACAGAGCCTCTTCGGCCTGTTCCATTCTTGCAGATTTTGACATACCTGCATATATCAACGGCAGCTCAACATTATGAAGTGCATTTGAGCGGGGGAGGAGATTGAATGTCTGAAAAACAAATCCAATTTCTTTGTTTCTGACAGATGCCAGCTCATTATCATCCATTTCACTTACATTTTGCCCGTTAAGCTCATAATAACCTGATGTCGGCGTATCAAGACAGCCGATGATATTCATATATGTAGATTTTCCTGAGCCTGAAGGACCCATGATAGCAACATATTCATTCTTATTTATTGTTACAGAGATTCCTTTAAGAGCATAGAGCTCTTCAACCCCCATAACATAAAGTTTAACAACATCCCGGGTTTTGATTATCTCTGCCAAGGCTTACTCTTCCTTATCGTCTTTCTTCTTTATTTCATTATCAACTTTTACTATAGTACCTTCTTCAAGTTCTTTACTGATAGATTTATAAGGACCTTTTACAATTTCTGCTTCTCCCTGAATTCCTTCCAGAACTTCGATGTACTTATCATCACTTATACCGGTTTTGACCTGTACCATTTTTACTTTTTGCGGCGTTCCCGGCTCCACCATAAATACAACTTCCTTGGGTTTCTCTTTTTTCTTGAGGTTCTCATCTGATTTTCTCTTTACATCTTCATTCATACCTTCATCAGTCTTTGTGTCTTCTTCTCTGGCAGTAACAGATTGTATTGGGATAGCAATTACATCTGATTTGGAATTTACTTTTATCTCAGCATTGCAGCTCATTCCCGGCTTTAAGGAAACATCCTGATCAACAATCCTTATTTTGACTATGAAATTTATGACCTGTTCCTGCGTTCCGATACCTTTTGATTTGGCTGAATTCGAAATCTCGTAAACATATCCTTTAATTAAGCGTTCAGGGAATGCATCAACTTCAACTTCGGCAGTATCACCAAGCTTTACATATGAAATATCTGTTTCGCTAACTTCTATTTCAGCATCCATAACAGAGAGGTCTGAAACTGTCATGATCACAGTACCTGCCATCTGCTGGGTACCAACTACTTTTTCACCCAGTTCATTATTTAATGCTGTAACAATGCCTGACATGTTCGAGCGGATCGTTGCTTTGGAAAGATCCTGTGAGCTTTGCCTGAGAAGCGCTAAGTTCTGTCTTACATTTGCGTTAGAGCTTTTTACATTTGATTGCGCCACCTGGTATGCAATTCTTGCATTATCAATATCAGACTGTGATACAAGTCCGCTCTTGAAGAGCTGTTCTGTTCTTTGAAGCTCCAGTTCAGCCTTTTTCAGGTTGTTTTCTGCGACTTCAACCTGCGTTCTTGAGTACTGCACTCCTGCCTGCTGCTGGTTTATTCTTTCTCCGTAAGTTTCGGCTTTTATCTTAACCAGCAGATCACCTTTCTTTACCGTATCACCTTCTTTGAAAGGCAATTGGACTATCTCACCGCTGATCTCAGCACTAACATCTACTTTTGTTTCAGGATTAATAGTGCCTGTACCTGATACAACCTGCGTAATGTTTCTCTTTACAACTTTTTCAGTTTGAACTGTAATCTGCTTTTCTTTTTTCCCTGATGCAATCATTGCAATAATTATCAGCAACAATACGCCTCCGATAATTGAAAAAAGCAGTAACTTCTTTGATTTTTTCTTTTTAACAGGTTTTGGTTTAATATCTGTCATTTGAATTAATTTCTCCCGAACTCTTAAATTATTCTTTTAATATCTTACAAGCCCCTGATAGTACTCAAGCTGCTTTTGGGCAAGGATGAAATCATATATCAGGTTTGATTTTGTAATTAATATGTTGTTGAGATTTGTTGATGCTGTACTAACATCTAAAAGTGTACCGATTCCAACTCTGTATGATTCTTCTGCCAGATACCTGTTCTGCTCTGCGTTCTTCAGGCTTCGTTCAGTTATTTCTATCTGTTTAAGCAGCGACTTCAGGTCAATAACTGCTTTTTTGATCTGAAGTTCAATTTGATTTTTTATCAGTTTAATATCTTCCTGACCCGACCTGTAATTTATAATTGCCAGTTGTCTTTGGTTATCAAACTGGAATCCCTGAAAAATAGGGTAGCTAAGTGTTAATCCAACTGTAAATACTCTTTGATCAGTTATTTTACTTATCGTTTCACTTGAAAGCGAATACGAACCAAATCCGGAAAGTGTTGGGAAAATCTGTGTTCCCCGGGCAATTTCAATATTAGTCTGCAGAACATCCAGGTTCTGGACCGACGACTTATAATCATATCGGTTACTGAATGCTGTGTTAATCAGGTTTGAAGTATTACTGCTTTGAATAACATATGACTCAAGAGATTCAAAAGTTACTTCTGTTGAAAACTCACTGCTCAAAACCGAATAGTTCTTATCCAGCGGCAGGTTTGCGTCATAAGCAAGATCAGTGATGGATTTATTGACATTATTTTTAGCTTGCTCAACCAAAAGCTCATTCTGTGCCACAACTACATCCTGAGAGTAAACATCGCTCATAGTTCTTCTGCCAACCTCAACAAATATTTTCACCTTATCCAGCTGTGCCCTTGAATCAGCCAGTGTAGCTTCATTAATAACTACAATTTGCTGGTTTTTCAAAACCGTGATGTAATCCGCAATTATCTTGATAGCAACATCCTGTTTCAGTTTCTGAAGCTGAATCTGAAGCTGCGTTTTGCTCAGTTTAGCCAGGTCAACTCTATCATAACTTGCAAAACCGTCAAAGATCGTTACGTCTGATCTTAATGACAGGCTGAAATTGTTCCTTGTAGTGTTGGTTGCGCTTACAGGAATATTGATACCGTTAGAAAAGATAGTACCTTCTGCGCTAACCTGGTTCGTTCTTGTCCAGCCAGTGGTGAATTTCAGATCGGGCAGCAAAGTGCCGTAACTGGCGCGGATATTACTTTCCTGTGCTTCAATGGAGTTCTCTGTCTTTACAATATTTGGATTATTCTTAAATGCATGTTCAATTGCCTGCTTCAATGAAACACTGATTTCCTGTGCGTTCGCACGGGAAACAGTTATCAGGAATAAGGCCACTAAACTGAATTTTATTATTTTCATATAATCTTTAAGATGTTATGCTCTTAATTAATGGTTTTGACTGAATTTGTGCTCATAAAGTTTCAAAATATAACTCTATTTTCTTAAATTAAATGTAAAAATGTATTACAAAATCGCTGTTTTTTGTCATTTGGGGTATTTGCAACCTTTAATCATAAATAGTTATTATCTATTTTATGTTTATCTTCTATCTTAAATAAATATTAGCGGTTATGGCCAAACAATTAACATTAATTTTAGTACTAATTTTCCTGAATTTTTCAGCATGTGGTAAGAACGAAACCCAAACTTTCAAACAGGAAAACAGCAATAAGAAATCCGCACCGAGTCAATTTAAGATTGAGCCTTTTGTGCAGGGGCTGGAAGTACCCTGGAGCATCGTATTTACTTCACCCGATAGAATACTTGTGACAGAGCGGCCCGGGAGACTAAGAATCATTGAAAATGGCAAGTTAGTCAGTGAGCCTCTTAAAACCTTCTCTGAAGTATCCAGCGGTTCGGAAGAGGGACTGATGGGGCTTGCTATGGATCCGGATTACAATACAAACAAGCTTATTTACGTCAGTTATGCATATGAAAAAGGCGGAGACCTGTTTGTGAAAGTAATTAGATACAAAGATAATGGTTCAAGCATTGCCGAAGAAACCTTGATATTCGATGGAATTCCGGCTGCACAATACCATGCCGGCTGCCGTCTGCGCTTCGGTCCCGATGGCAAGCTTTACATTACTACAGGTGATGCTGGAGAAAGAAAATTTGCGCAGGATCTTGATAAACTGCATGGGAAAATACTCAGAATAAACTCAGACGGCACAATTCCTTCCGATAATCCGTTCCCGAACTCACCAATTTGGACATATGGCCATCGCAATCCCCAGGGAATAGATTGGTATCCAGGAACAGATATTATGTGGGAAACCGAACATGGCCCAAGCGGATTCGACGGTCCTGGCGGCGGTGACGAAGTGAATGTGATAGTTAAAGGAAAGAATTACGGCTGGCCTGAGGTTTCTCATACCGATAGCAAGGAAGGTATGGTATCTCCGATACTTGTTTTCACTCCCGCGGAAGCGCCCGCCTCAGGGATGTTCTACAAGTCGGGTAAGATCGCTGAATTCAAAAACTGTTTCCTGTTCGGATGCTTAAGAGGAAACGGAATAATGGTTGTGAAGGTTGACGAGAACGATCCGACTAAACAAGTTTCCTTTAAGAAAATTGCCGATACATATGGCAGGATAAGGGATATCGCAGAAGGTCCGGATGGAAACATCTACTTTTCATCCAGCAACCGGGACGGCAGGGGAAAAGTCCAAACCGGAGATGATAAGATATATAAAATTTCTACGAAGTAATGAGTCATTCGGACAAGGTGCTGTAGCCCCTTGTCTTTGTGCATCAAAAATTCTTCACTTATCCTCAATGTTTATATACCTATATTTGCTTAAATATGAACATCCGGAAAAAATTTATCGGCAGGTGGAAGCTGAAATCTGTAATTGTTAGGCATGGTGAATCCATAATTTACCCGTTCGGCAAAGATATACGAGCAATACTATTTTATGATGAAGAATACATGTCTGTGCAAATAATGATGCCGCATGATTTGCCACTTGAACACATGCCGGAAAAAAAGCTTAAACTTAAAGATCTTGCATGGGCTTTAAAGAATCTTGGTTACATGGGATACTTTGGCAAGTATGAAATTGATGAAGAAAAGCATCATATTATTCATCATGTTGAAGGGGCGATTGTGCAAAGTCTTGTAGGCGGCAAAGAAGTACGTAAATATCGCTTCGAGCATGGTGAAATGACTCTATCGGCAGGCCCTATGGAGCTTAAGTGGGAGAGAGCATGACAAATATCACATAACATTTTTAATTTTTGCTTTATATTTGTAAAATGGAGGATCCGAAATGACCAGCCTCGGGTTTTTTTTCTTTTTAGTTTTCATATTCCTTTCTGACAATAATTCTAATTCACAAATTTGAATGCATAATGTAAATTTAACATTGTTAAATCTCTTTTAATAGTAAGTATTTCTAATTGATTCTAATATAGATAATTTACTCAATTAAAATGAAGACAAGCATAAAAATAATAGCTTTCATAATTGTAACATTAGAAATTTCTTACGCACAAGTATCCCCCGGCTGGCATAATGTTACCAACAGTGACATGATTACTGATTTCGCAGGGTATCAAAATTATTTATGGATTTCTTTAAGAGGCGGCGTTATTAGATACAATATAAATTCACAAAGCATAACCAAATATACAATAAAAGATGGGTTGACTGCAAATGAAATAAACGGAATTGCAGTTGCACCTAATGGAAATATTTTCATTTGTGGTTCACATAGCTGTGGTATTAGTAAATTTGATGGAGTAAACTGGACTAAAATTTTGGCACCCGGGGCAACACCGGTTTTAGAGATGTCTAATTGGGCAATACTTTCTGACAGCATTGGTAATATTTATACAGGAGGTTATAAAATTGTAAACACAACTTGGAATAATTTGAATTCTTGCGCAGGTGGAGTGAATCTGGATGCGTTGTCCCTAGATTCCAATAACAATATTTGGTTTGTGGGAGGCTCTATATGCAGATATAACGGAGTAACTTTTACAACTTTTGATACTATAAATTCAGAAATTAAATCAAATTCTGGAAGCGACGTCTGTGTAGACAACCTTGGTAAAGTTTGGATAGCACACGATTATGGAAGTCAAAGAGGGTTAAGTTGTTATAATCCATACAATAATCAGTGGCAAATATTTGACACTTCAAATTCTGATATGCCAACAGATATTGTTAAAAAAATTGCAGTTGATAATAATAATAACTTATGGGCAATTTTTTATCCATATCAGGGTAGAAACTTTAATATCATCGGCAGATTCAATGGCAGCAGCTGGATAGTTTTTGATTCTACTTCTTTACCCATACTTACAAGCGAAAAAACCTTAACCAATATTTATTACAACAGTTATGATTCTGCAATATATATAGGTACTACACCATACGGTTTATGTAATCAAAATTTTTATTTTACCGGCGGCGGCAAGATTTTACGATTCAAAAATAATGTCTGGTCAATAATAGATATTGGCATAAACGATATCCCCAGTTGGGATATAACATCACTCAAAAAAGATAATTCCGGTCGTATTTTTTCTGGTTTTACTATGGGTGGTATCAGCATTTTTGATAATAACAACTGGGTAAATTATAACCCCCTGAACTCTCCCTTAACAAATCCATGGATATTGGATTTGTCAGTAAATAATAACTTAAATTTATGGGCAATATCAACAGCATACAGTTACTCGGGGCAGGGCTGTGGCGCATATGTTTATCCAACATTAGCTAAATTCGACGGCAATCAATGGTCCGTTTTTAATTATCAGTACACTTTAACAGATACAATTAAAGTAAATAATCTTAGAATTTGTGGAACTGATATCCAGGGAAACTTTTGGTTCGGAACAACTGGAACTACTGTTAAATATGATGGAAGCTCATGGTCAAAAATTGATACTCTTCAAGTCATTAAAAAGATCATACCGGATAATTTCGGTAATATTTGGTTTAAATCAGATTATAATGTTGTAAAATACAACGGAACAGAATATTTATTCTATAACAGCTCTAATACGCCGCTTCCTAATTCTCCAATAACAGATATTGATGTTGATACCGTGGGAAATCTTTGGGTCCTTATAAGTAACACCAAACAGGTGTATAAATTTAATGGCACGGCCTGGACAAATGGAAGTAACACTACAAGTTGCGGTTATGGAAGCAATATGACCTGTATTGGTGCAAACAGAGGAGGAGATTATGTCTGGGTTGGAAGATACGGATGCGGATTATTCAGAACAAATTTAGCAGTCTGGGACCAGTTTACAACCAGAACCAGCGGTTTGAACTATAATTATGTAACAAAAATTTATGTTGATAGAAATAATGTGAAGTATTTTTTGACAGGAAACTTATCCGGATTTACAGTTTACAGAGAGGATAGCCTGGTTGGAATACATCAATCTAATAACTTTTCGATCCCAAATTCATTTTCAATTCATCAAAATTACCCAAATCCTTTTAATCCAGTTACAAAAATTAGATTTGATGTTCCTAAGCCCACGTTTGTAAATTTGATTATATATGATATTTTAGGAAAGGAAGTAGCTGCTCTTGTAAATGAAGAATTGAAAGCGGGTGAATACTCGGTTGACTGGAATGCATTAAATTATCCAAGCGGAGTTTATTTCTATAAGCTCGCTGCAGGAGAGTTTAGTGAAACTAAAAAAATGGTGTTATTAAAATAGCATTTGCGAGGAACGAAGTAGAGTTTATCCTGAACGCAATATAAAAACGCAATCTTATTAATACACTTTTATCTATAAGATTGCTTCGCTTCCATATGTTTTACTCTTCAATTATAATTTCACATTCGGGGAGTGAGTGAACAAAATACTTGCCATAAGGCTTCTTTATAACACGGCTATCCAAAATGCAGATTATACCTTCATCTGACTTACTCCTTATTAATCTCCCAACTCCTTGCTTGAATTTTAATATTGCCGTTGGTAATGAATAATCCATAAACGGATTGCCGCCCTTTTCAAGTATGAACTCAAGCTTCGCTTCAATTACAGGGTGATCAGGTACTTCAAACGGAAGCTTTGTTACTATTACATTCCTTAGACTATGACCCGGAATATCAACTCCCATCCAAAAGCTATCAACTCCGAATAACACAGAGTTTTCATCATTGCGGAATTCCTGAAGGATCCTGTTATTCGGCATTCCGTTATGCTGGGCAAAGAGCTTAATATCTGAATCAATGAATTCCTCCAGAAGGCTGTTATACACGGATTTTAGAGTCTTATTACTTGTAAATAACACCAGAGCGCCGCCTTTGGTCAGATTAACGCATTTCATAATGTTTTCTGAAAGTATTTTCTCATATGGACTCTCCGTAAGCATCTCGCTTACACTTTGCTTGTTGAACTTATCGGGCTCAGGCATGCTGCCGTAAACCTTTATCTTCATCTGGCGGCCAAAATCAAATGGCGAGCTGAGTATCTCTGAGTTTACTTCTTCTGCTCCAACCGTTCCTTTAAAGAATGATAAGTTGTTATTTGTTGAAAGGGTCGCACTTGTCATTACGCTAAGCCTGTTATCCGGAAAAACATTTTCTTTAAAGTACTGCGCCATATCAATAGGGGAGATGCATAAACTGATGTTATGCCTGTTCCGGCCTGAATATTCCACCCAGTAAACATAACCTTCACCCTTTTGCTCCAAAAAGAATATCAGGTTATTCCTTATGCGCGTGAACTTAGTGAAATAGTTCTTAATTTCAGCTTCTTCAATATCATTTTTTGCAAGCGCCGTAGCCTTCTTCAGATCAATTGTAAGATCAAGCAGTGAATTCATTAATTCATAACCCAAATCAATGGGTTCTTTTATCCTTATGGTGCTCTTATTAGATAGTGCATTGTACTTATTGTGGATGAACATATGTAAAGATTTGAAGAAACGTTCATTCTCATAGTTTAGTGTATCAATAAGCTTAATGATCCTATCGGCGGGTTTGTTAGCAAAAAACCCTTTTTGCGTTTTGGGATTGAATAACTTATTGAGCCAGAAGCGTATCTGCTCTTTTGAAACCGAAGGCGAGACTCTCTCAGCGGCAATTTGCTCAACTGTATGGGCTTCATCAAAAATAACAAAATCGTTAAAGTAAAGGTAACCTTCGGATTCCCTTTCGTAAAACCCGAACAAAGTGAAAAATAAGTGGTGATTCAGCACAAGCAGATCGGCATCTTTCATCCTTTGCTTAGCCTGCTGGTAATAGCAGTTTGTATCCTCGCCGCCGCACGATTTTTGTGTACACACGCCTTCCTCTGCAAAAATCTCGCTCCATACAATATCATCAATGGGGAAGGGCATATCCTGCCTTGTGCCTTTACCGTTTTTGTTCACAAAATCATATATCTTCTGCAGTATCTGCTGCTCGCTTGACATAAACAGGCTCGTCTTATCTATCATAGCCTTGTTAAGTCTTTTAGTGCAGATATAATTATTGCGTCCTTTTAAGATCTCGTATTTGAATTCAACCGGAAGTATCTTTTCAAGTGAAGGTATATCTTTATTTATCAGCTGTTCCTGAAGATTAATCGTACAGGTTGATATTATTGCCTTACGCTCATTCTTAACTGCGAATAATATTGCCGGAACTAGATATGCCAGTGATTTTCCAATGCCTGTTGGAGCTTCAACAATAAAGTGCGAGTTGCCTTCAAGTGAATTCGCGATCTGTACTGCCATTTCCTGCTGTTCCCTGCGGTACTCAAATCCCTCAAGCTCAGAAAGTATTCCGTCAGGGAAGAACATGCTCTTAATTTCGTGTGGAAAATCTGACATATTATCAAAAATAGCATTTGATGAGTCAAGTAGTAAGGAAGATATTTGCCTTATGAGTTATTGAACATTCAATTAGATTCTATTGGCTGAAATAGCTCTGTACAGAAAACTCAAGTCTCTTAGAAAATACAGAGCGTACAATCTGCCCTTTTTTATTATGCTAAAATTCTTTATTTTTGGATAATAGTAAACTTAATTAAATCCGCATTCTATTACACACATCTACCCGTTTTAGTTAATTTCAACATATTTTAGAGCTTTTTACATTGATATAACTGGAATTTTCAGTTAATCTTGCGTTTTAAAAACTGAGCGAAGAGACGTGTCGCCTGATGGCGAAAGTATCCATGCTTCTCCTCCTTTTTATTATTTTGATTTTAAAGAGAAACTTAAAATTTTACTATGATATCCAGAATCCTGTTAGCATTATTCACAATTACTGCCTTCACATTTTCGCAGTTTGAGCCGAATCCCGAGCTTGAATGGTACACCATTGAGACCGAACATTTTTATGTCCATTACCATGAAGGGGCCGAAAGAACTGCTAACATTGTTGCCAAGATTGCCGAAGAAGTCTACGGACCAATAACCTCTCTTTACAACTACCGCCCGGCGGATAAAACCAGCTGGATAATCAATGATGAATCAGATATCTCAAATGGTGCAACGGATTACTACGGCAACAGGATAGAAATTGCAGCTGCGTCGCTTGATTTTGATCTTCGCGGCACACATAACTGGCTTAGGAATGTTATCACACATGAATTTGCGCATGTTATTCAGGTACCTGCCTCTATGAAGTTTGGCACAAAATTTCCTGCATTTTACCTTCAGTTTTTAAACTATGAAAAAGAGCGCCGTCCTGATGTATTATACGGCTATCCCAATACAATTATCTCTTATCCGGTTTCAGGCGTTGGAGTTCCTGCATGGTTTGCAGAAGGAACAGCACAATATCAGCGTCAGCAGCTTGGTTTTGATTATTGGGATGCACACAGGGATATGATATTAAGGATGAGAACATTGGGCGATAACCTTTTGACATGGGAAGAAATGGGACAATTCGCATCTGTTACAACTTACAAAGCTGAATCAATATATAACCAGGGTTATGGCTTTGTAAGATATATAGCAGATAAGTACGGTGAAGATAATTTACGCAAAGTATCCGAAAATCTGGGAGATGTTGCACGCTTCAGGAGTGAAGGAGCATTCAAAAAAGCTTTTGGCATATCCGGGGACGATTTGTACAGGGAGTGGAAAGCATATCTGAAAGAAGATTATAAAAACAGGGTAGAACCTATTAAAAAAGTACTTGTTGAAGGTGACATAATTGCAAAAGTTGGATTTGCAAATTACTATCCTCAATTCTCTCC
>JAUQWT010000177.1 GCA_030835005.1 Ignavibacteria bacterium
ATGTCAAAGATCTACCTTGATGAGGATTTTGTAAACGGAATGTACACAGTACAGGATGAAAGTGCCGGACTTCCTGCAGTACTCCTGAATCCAAAAGAAAATGATGTTATACTTGATATGTGTGCTGCACCCGGCGGGAAATCCACTCACATAGCACAGCTAATCGGGAATAAAGGGAAGATATACTCCGTTGATAAGTACGATGCGAAGATAAATATGATGAGAAAAAATGCCGAGAGGCTTGGCATTACGAACATTGAATTCATACAGGATGATGCCACAGACTTCCAGAATCCGGTGTTGAAGGATATGAAATTTGATAAAATTTTGCTTGATGCGCCGTGTTCGGGACTTGGAGTGCTTTCTAAAAAGCCTGAGATAAGATGGAAACGCGAAATGGAAGATATTCTGGCTTTGGCTATTCTTCAAAAAAAGCTGCTAAACAGCGCGGCAAATTATTTGAAGCCGGGCGGAGTAATAGTTTACAGCACTTGCTCAACCGAACCTGAGGAGAATATGGAAATCGTAAAGGATTTCCTTGAAAAGAATCCGGATTTTTATATTGATAGCGCTGCACAATATGTGAATAAAGACCTGGTTAATGCCGAGGGCTGTATAGAAACATTTCAGCATAAGCATAACATTGATGGCTCATTTGCTGCAAGGCTGGTGAGAAGAGTATCATTATAATACTTTGTAAGAATGTTTAAATTATCCAAAAAAGTTGAGTACGGATTAATTGCTGTCAAACATATGGCTATGACGGGTGAAAAAACGCCTTGTTCTGCCAAAGAAATATCCGAAACGTATAAGATTCCATATGATCTTTTGAGTAAAATATTGCAGAAGCTGAAGAAGGAAAACATTTTGACTTCTATGCAGGGAACCCGTGGGGGTTATACTTTATCTCAGAAGCCTGATAAGCTGAGTCTTGCTACCATATTTAACGCAATTGAAGGTGATAGCTATATTTTGGATTGCGGTAACCATACAGACCCCGAGAGCTGTACAATTTTTGAAACATGTATATTAAGCAGCCCTCTTAAGAAAATTCAGAGACAGATCAACAGTTATTTTAACACAACCAAGCTTTCGGAGATTGTCTGAAAAAATGATAAAATTCCCGATATATTTAGATAATCATTCTACAACACCGGTTGATCCGAAGGTTGTTGAGTTTATGCTCCCTTTCTTTACGGAGGTTTTTGGAAATCCTTCAAGCAAGTCTCATGAGTTTGGATGGAAGGCTGAAGCCGCAGTTGAAAACGCAAGGAAGCTGGTTGCAAGACTTATTAATGCAGAAAGCCGCAATATTATTTTCACCAGTGGCGCTACGGAATCTATTAACCTTGCAGTTAAGGGTGCAGCTGAAATGTATTCCGCAAAAGGCAACCATATTATCACGACCAAAATAGAGCATGAAGCAGTACTTGATACGTGCAAGAACCTTGAAAAAAAGGGATTTAATATTACATATCTGGATGTCGATGATTTTGGAATTGTGAATCCTGAAGATATCAGAAACAGCATTAATGACCGGACAATACTTGTTTCTGTAATGTATGCCAATAACGAGATCGGAACAATTCAGCCCATTTGTGAAATTGGAAAGATCTGCAGAAGCAAACATGTTTTATTCCATACAGATGCAACTCAGGCAGTTGGGAAGATACCGGTTGATGTTGTTCGTGATAGCATTGATCTCCTTAGCTTTTCATCTCACAAGATATACGGGCCTAAGGGAATAGGAGCATTGTTTTTGAGATCCAGAATTCCCAAGATAAGGCTTTACCGCCAGATTGATGGTGGTTTACAGGAACGCGGACTCCGGGCCGGCACGTTGAATGTTCCGGGTATTGCAGGTTTTGGGAAAGCATGCGAAATTGCGAATTCTTTGCTTAATGGAGAATCAAAACGCATAAATTATTTGAAAAACATGCTTTATAATGGAATTATTACCGGGTTAAATGGGGTTAAATTAAACGGGCATCCTGATAAACGAATTGCAAATAACCTGAATTTAAGCTTTGAAGGCATAAATTCTGATTCGCTGATACTCGCTATAAAAGAAATTGCCGTTTCTACCGGTAGCGCATGCTCCAGCGAAACTGCTGAAACTTCACACGTGCTTGAAGCTATTAATGTTGATGAAGATTTGAAGCGTTCAGCTATCAGATTTGGCATTGGAAGGTTTAATACTGAAGAAGAGATACAATATACAGTAAACAAAATAATCGAAAAAGTGAACTACCTTAGGCATATCTCTATGAACAGTGAAAAAGGAAAGTATGCTGAGGCTTAAGTTCTTTTTGATACTGATTTTGTCCTCAGCCGTGATCACTTCGGCACAGGTGAAAAAAGATTCTGCCTCATTAAGCAGATTTGAGCTTAGTTTCCACGTTGGTTATTCCAAACCAATGTTTGAAGCATATGGCAATGATGTTGTAATAAACAGGACTCTGGACCAGATATTTGTTGTGGGTGAACGCATTCTCACTTCTGAAAACCTTGGAACGAATACAGGCTATACAATTCAAACATTTTTGAAATACAGCCTGTTAAAAAAAGGTTATGCAAAGGCTATGCTGAATCTTGGATATAACATTTTATACGGAATATATCCCGGAGGCGGAGGTTATGATATCGGGACACGTATTCAAACATTCTCTCTTGGGGCAGGTGCAGAGATCAATCCGTTGGGGCACGAAAAAAAGTTTTACCCGGGGATTTACGGATTGTTAAGGCTGAATCTGATTGGCGGAGAAACTTTCCATAAAGCAGGGCTTGATTTTTTCAAAGTGACTCCCCGTTACGGATACTCGGCAGGGATCAAAGTAAACTACAGACTGAAAAAGACAATTGCACTTTTCCTTGGTTACAGTTATACTTATGATAATCTGTGGAGCAAGCAGACAGCTGAAGAAACTCCTGTAGATGACCATACTATTGTTTTCAGAGATGAAGCAAGCCCCACTAATGGTATAAGGTTTAACAGGCGGGTTGTTTACTGGTCAATTTATACGGGGATGAATTTTTTCTTTAAATGAAGTAATTTCGTAATTCTAAAATATAATAATTTATGGAAGATTTAAAAACAGAAGTGATGCCTGAAGTAAAAGAAGGCATTTCATTGACTTCTAAAGCTGTAAATGAAGTGAAAAAGATCAAATCAGAAAACACAATTCCTGATGATTATGTATTGCGTATTGGCGTAAAAGGAGGAGGCTGCTCAGGACTTTCATATACACTTGGATTTGATGCTGAAGTTAAAGAGTCTGATAAGATTCTCAAATTTGATGATGTTAAAGTAGCTGTGGATTGGAAGAGCATTCTGTATTTGAATGGCACAACCGTTGATTATACCGACGGCTTAACAGGCAAAGGATTTACTTTTAACAATCCCTCGGCCAAAAAGACTTGCGGCTGCGGAAGCTCATTCGGAGTTTAAAGTGGCCGGAAACAGCAGAAGAAAGTTCCTGAAAACTTCTGTGCTTGGTGCGCTTTCGCTTGGTTTGCCGCTTCAATTGAATTTGTTGAATAAAAACATACAAGGGGTATTACCCCCGAAACCTAAAGGAGGTTTTAATACAATGGCTTATGAATGGAAATTTAATCCGCGTCCCTACTCGGATGAGGAAGCAAAATCACTCTTAAAAGATGTAGTTGATGCAGAAACTACTGACTGGCATTATAACACACACCACAAAGGATATGTTACTTTCCTGAATAATATTGAGAAAGAACTTGAGTCTGCCGACTTAACCAAGGCAAACGGCAACTGGAGTGATATTGGCGAGCTTAAGAGGCGCTTCACATGGAATCACTCCGGTGCATACCTGCACGATGTTTATTGGGATAACATGGGCGGAGACGGTGATATTTCAAAAGGTCCGGATGTTAAAAAGGCAATTGAAGACAATTTCGGTTCTTTTGATAACTGGAAAGCCGAATTCAAAGCATGTTCAGTTGCTGCAAAGCTAAGCGGCTGGGGATTGCTTGTTTTTGATAGACTCTATTCCGGCAGGCTTTTAAACGTTTTAGTTGATGAGCACCAGTACGGCGCGATCTGGGGCGGCGTTCCGCTTGTTGCCTGTGATGTTTTTGAACATGCCTATTACCACAAAGACGGGCCGGCAAGAGCAAAATATATCGATAACTTCCTGAATGGATTGAACTGGGGCAGAATAAACGACAGGTTTAACAAATATTGCAGGTAATAATTAATTCTATTATTAATCCAGTTCAATTTATATTGAAAAGAAGAATAGTATTCACGGTATTTATTGTATTTTTGCTTGCAGTTGTTTCATGCGGCAAGAAATCCGAAGATGTGAAGCAGGATCAAACTCAAAAAAAAGAGTTTGGCTGGAGTGAAGATCTCTCAGGAATTTCTATCCCTGATTATGCCATTAAAGGGTCTATTGACGGAAAAGAAGTTCAGATAGCTTATGTTAATTTCGAAAAGTGGCGCGGCTCTAATGACAATGTCTTGAATTTTTCGCTGGTGAAGCCTGAGCAGAATTGCGGATTCATAGAGAATTTTGAAGGGTTTACATTATTCAAAAAGGGCGGAGAGATCAAACAGGGGAATTGGAGCAAAGCTAAGTTTACTGATGGACCTGATACTTATCAGGCATTCTACAAATCTGCGGGTAATAAATCAGCAGTTGACTGGAATTGCTCACTTGAAATAGAAAGCATTTCCGAAAAAACTGCAAAAGGTAAGATCGTTATATTCTTCAATGATAACACAAAGAGCTGGATAGCAGGAAAGTTTGAAGCAGTAATTTGTAATAACTAACTATAATAAAACATAATTCTAAAGGATGAAAACAAAAATCAATTTATTTGCACTTGTAATTGCCGCAATGTTGATCTCACTGACAGGCTGCTCTAAACAGGACCAAAAAACCGAGGGTGACAAGAAAAAGGACTCAATTGCTCAGGTTGATAAAAATAAGAACCAGGTGGCCGGAGAAAACAAAACAAATACAGAGGGTAAGCCTAATGAACTTGGCATAAAAGAAGGCTTGCCTGCAGACTATCCCGCAGATGTTCCTCAGCCGGCCAATTCAAAGTGCCTTGGCTCTTTGAATACGTCAGAAGGAACTGTAGTTACATTTGAATCAACCGATAAACCTAAGGTAATTCTGGCATCGTTTGCAGAAGGACTTGAGAAGGGCGGATTCAAAAAAGGTGAAGGCGAAATGATGAGCGATGACGGTGGTATGAGCATGTGGACAAAAGATAAACGTGAAGTCAGCATAATGCTTGCATGGGATAAGGATAAGAATAATTCATCGGTAGTTATTACATATAAGTAACTGCAGTTTAACAAATGAATTCAATTTTTAAAACATTACGCCCGGTATCAGCATCAATTGTGATATTGGGCTTTTTGTTTTTATTTCAAAGCTTAACACTCTTATCTCAAACTTATCCCATTGTTTTTGTATCCCGGAATATGACTCA
>JAUQWT010000178.1 GCA_030835005.1 Ignavibacteria bacterium
GCAAATATGTTTTGATTACAGTTAATACCATTTTATATTAACTCAATTCAGGGTATTTTCGTTTTCAATGAAGGAATATTTTAGGTTAGTCAGGCTGTTGAAGCCCTACAGGCACTTACTTGTACTGTCATTTTTTCTGATACTGCTGTTTTCTGTATGCAATGCAGCTTCTATCTATCTTTCTATTCCCCTGCTTAAAACACTTTTTACCAGCTCAGCTTCGGATGTTACCTCCATACCTGCAACCGGTCTGTTTAACGAGCTCAGGCATTCCGTAGATACATACATTTTTGTAGGTGGTGATAAGTACAGCGCGCTTGTGAAAGTCTGCGTTCTGCTTTTGGCAGCATATTTCCTTAAAAACGTATTTGCATTCCTGCAATCAATACTTACACAGTACGTAGAAAAGTCGCTTATCAACGATATCAGGCGGAGAATGTTCCACAAGTTTAACTCTCTTTCACTCAGGTATTTCAATGAACGCCGTTCCGGCGATATTGTATCCCGTTTTATAACCGATGTAAATGCCATACAGAATACCGTTTATGTTACATTTACAGATATAATCAAGCAGCCGGTGCTTATAATCACTTTCCTGACTCTGGCATTTCTGATAAGCTGGAAGCTGACCCTGATTGCAATTATATCAGTTCCTTTATCGATGCTTGTGATATTTTATTTAGGAAAAAAGATAAAGAAATACAGTATCCGGGTTCAGGAAAAGCTGGGAGAGTTCACATCTGTAATCAGTGAGAATATTTACGGCGGTAAGATAATCCGCGCATTTTCGATGGAGGATTTTGAGAACAAGCGATTTGATATAAAGCTTAAGGATTATTTCCGCTCACTGATCAAATCCGCGATCTACGTAAATATGAACCGCCCTATTACGGAAATAGTGAGTGTTGCTTTAGGAGTATTCATTATCTGGTATGCAGGACGCGAAATATTTGCAGGAGGGACTCTGGCTCCCGAAGAATTCATTGGTTTTCTTCTCATTATATTTCAGCTGATGGTTCCGGTTAAAGACCTAAGTACCGTATCAAACCGCATACAGGAATCATATGCATCTGCAAAACGAATATTCGAAATAATTGATGCAAAGCCGGAGATCTATGACTCTGAAAATGCAATTGACAAAAAGGAATTTGAAAATTCAATTGAACTCAGGGATGTTTATTTCAGGTACAATAGTGAGGACAGAGTTATACTGGAAGATATAAATCTGAAAATAAAAAAACACGAGAATATAGCAATTGTCGGATTAAGCGGGGCTGGTAAATCCACACTTGTAGATCTTCTTCCAAGATTCTATGACCCGCAGATAGGCGAAATATTAATTGACGGCGTTAACACAAAAGATATCAGCCTGAAATCACTGAGGAACCTTTTCGGAATAGTTACACAGGAAATAATTCTGTTTAATGATTCTATAAGAAATAACATTTCTTTCGGAAGGGATGATATCCCAATCTCTCAGATCGTAATGGCAGCTAAAAACGCAAATGCACACGATTTTATTGAATTGACCGAAGACGGTTATGATACAATTATCGGTGACAGAGGTATTAGGCTTTCAGGGGGTCAAAAGCAGAGAATCGCTATTGCCCGTGCACTGCTGAAAAACGCACCAATTATGATACTGGATGAAGCAACTTCATCACTTGATACGGAATCTGAAAGCCTGATACAGGAGGCAATAGAAAAACTTCTGCAGAACCGCACTTCAATCATCATTGCGCACAGGCTATCAACTATAAGGAACGCAGACAGGATAATCGTTATCAATGACGGAAGAATTACTGCATCGGGAACGCATGATGAACTGATGCATGGCAGCGAAAGTATATACAAACGGCTGTATGAAATGCAGTTCGGATAACTATGGATAAGAGAATACCATTATACAATGATCTGGGGGGTCTAATAGATCTGCTGAATGCTGAATCGACCAGCTTAGCAGTGAAGAATGCCGGGCTTGGAACCACCCCCTCAAAAGCATTGACTGTTCTTGCTATTCCTTTTGTTTTCATGAAAAATTTTCTGTTCAAAGGAGGTTATTTGAGCTTCGCTGATAGATTCTATACAAGCGTTTACTACACATTGCTAAGGTTTGTCACATCATTGAAGTCCCTGAAATTACAGAATAAGCTTTGAACACCGCGGGAGCTAATATACAAAAATATTACAGCCATCTTCAGTTCCTGTTTTTGGGGCTTGCTGTTATTACTTCCCAATTCAGCATCGCTACTTCATCCATCGGTGTTGGAGGCATAATCATACTGATTGCAGCAGGATTTTTCATCGATCCGGAGAGATTCAGAATTGACAAATATCTTTTGTACCTGTTCGGCACTTTTGTTGCTGCTCAATTAATTTCATCAATCTTAAGCTCTGACCCGTACGGGTCTCTTGTGCAGGTTCTAAAACGCGTATCGCTTTACTCGGTTTTTTTTGCATCCATAGTGTTCTTTAAGGAGCGCGAACAATTAAGGAAATTCTTATTAACGCTTTTTGTTTTCTCAGCGCTCGTTTCAGTAACCGAGCTTATCAGATTTGCTTTTGACTATGTTCCCGCCTCTGATGGTGCTTTGACCGAGTACAGGCTCAGCTATTTCGGCTATCCTGTTACTAACGGGCAGATAAAGATGATGATACTTCTGCTGCTTGTTCCATTCCTGCTGACAAAGGAGAATCATATTACAAAGAAGTATATCCTATTTTTACTCTCGCTGCCGGTTATTGTAACATTTTATTTGACAAACGCCCGAAAT
>JAUQWT010000018.1 GCA_030835005.1 Ignavibacteria bacterium
CCCCCGCGGCTTCGGCCGCTTTTTTTTTGCCATTATTGCACTGTACCTTGAATAAGCTATCATTTAAAATTATTTTTAACACCTGGAGACTTCCAAACTTAAAATATTCAGCGATTTTGACGGGACGATCACGCTATATGATACATGGCTCGACATGGGTGAGCATTCTATCACCAGAAAACAGGAATGGGCGGAAGTAATAAGAAGATTTGAGAACCAGGAAATCGGGGCCAGGGAGTGCTTTTTGAGCGAATGTGCACTTATCGAAAAATTTGATCTTGAGGAGTTCAACAGGATAATTGATAACCAGCGGCTTGATCCGGGTTTTGTGGACTTTCACAATTTCTGCAATTCAACAGGACTGCAATTGACCATTCTGAGTGAAGGAATGGACTACTATATTAGGCGGATACTTGAGAATAACGGACTCGAAATTCCGTTCTATTCCAATAAATTTGTTCTTTCGGGTGATAAAAAATCATTTCATCTGGAGTTTCCGTATTCTGATTCCGATTGCACCAAGTGCGGTACAAGCAAGAGGAATATCCTGATGAACAAAACAGGTGATGATGAGATCTCGGTTTTCATTGGTGATGGGTTTTCGGACGCATGTGTTGCTAACTATGCAGATATTGTTTTTGCTAAAAAGTCACTTGCTTCTTACTGCTGGAAAAACAATATTACTTATTTCGAATATCAGACTTTTAATGACATAAGAAAAAAACTCATTAAAATACTTGAGAAGAAGTCACTGAAGCACCGCGAGGCAGCAAAAATGAAAAGACGCGAAGTCTTTTTAAGAGGTTAAAATCAACTTAAACATTAAATGACTCTAGGACAATTTTTATTCCGCTACCGTTCGTATACACCTATCCTGTTCATTATACCTATGCTTCTTTATTCCAGGCCAACTTTGGCAACGCTCATATCCGGCGCTGTATTTGTGGCAATAGGTGAGTTTATGAGGTTCTGGGGCGTTACCTATGCGGGCAGTGAAACAAGAACAACCGGTAATGTTGGTGCATCAAATCTTGTAACCCAGGGACCCTTTGCCTATGTGCGCAATCCTCTCTATATCGGAAATATTTTCATGTATTTCGGAATAAGCATAATGTCGAACTCATTATTTCCTTTCCTTCAGATATTCAGCATCCTGTATTTTACGTTTCAGTATCATTTTATCATAATCGAAGAAGAAGGATTCCTGAGAGATAAATTCAAAGATAAATATGATGAGTATTGCTCAGAAGTGAACCGTTTCCTTCCGAAGTTCCCGCCTTATGACCTCTCAAAACAATCAAAACTGAAAAAGGATATCCCCGGTGCTTATTCTTCCGAAAAAAGAACTTTCCAGGCAGTTTTTATCAGTATGATAATGATCATTCTTATCTTTTTCCTCATTAACCAGTAACCCGCATCTGCATGAAAGCAGCGGGAGACCCAAAAGGCGTAACTTTATTCATTTCTGCAGGCGAGCAGTCGGGTGATATGCACGGAGCAGAACTAATTAAAGAACTCAAGAATGTTCTTTCACCTTCTATGCCCGGTTTCTCCGGACTTGGCGGCGAACTGATGGCAAATGAAGGAATGAAACTGCTGTATCACATTAAAGATCTGGCGACTGTCGGTTTTCTGGATGTTATCAAAAAATACAGCTTCTTTAAAAATGCAATTGATGATTGCGCGCGTTTTGTGATTGAGAATGATCCCGATGCTGTTGTATTGATCGATTACCCCGGATTCAATTTGCGGCTTGCTGAAAAGCTCAGAAATTCATACAAAGGAAAAATAATCTACTATATCTCTCCGCAATTGTGGGCATGGCACGAAAGCAGGGTCAAAAAAGTCAAAAAGTTTGTTGACCTAATGCTTGTTGTTTTTCCTTTCGAAGTGGATTTCTATAATAAGTATTCAATCAATGCCAAATATGTCGGACATCCGCTTACAAAGAGAATAAAAAACTTTCTCCAAAGCCGTTCCTTACCCCAAGATCCTGCAAGCACTCCAAAGAAAATAGCCGTAATGCCGGGAAGCAGAAAAGATGAGATTAGAAAGCACTTGCCTGTACTTATAGAAGCTTTAAAAATGCTGGGAAGTGATTTCAAA
>JAUQWT010000179.1 GCA_030835005.1 Ignavibacteria bacterium
AACTATGTAATCATCTGCTGCAATTGTATAAAAATAAATTCCGCTTGAAAATCCTGAAGCATCCCATGTGATCTTATACTGACCCAGATTTACATATTCATCAAGAAGAACATCAATTTCTTTGCCCCTTATATCAAAAACCGAGATCTTCACCAAAGATGATTTAGGTATATCAAATCTAATCGATGTAACAGGGTTAAACGGATTTGGATAATTCTGTGCCATAGCATATTCACGCGGCACTATATTTGAAATTGGCTCTATTGCACTTAATTTACTATATCTAAGAGTATAGAATGCAACTCCTGTTCCAGAAAAATTCGCAGATCCTGTAACATAGACCCTATCTGTATCCTGTACAGCAATCATTGAAGCATAATCATTCGAACTTGCAGAGCCATTTTCACGCTGTTCCCAGCCAAGATCTCCATTACCTCGGTATGAAATTGTTAGGTAATCATTTCCTGTTCCTGATCCAATGCTTGTTCCTGTAACGTACACATTCCCGGAAGGACTATCTACGGCAACTGAGTATGGGAAATCGTTTCCTGTATTAGTTGTCCTTTTCACCCATTGCTGAGATAAAGATGAGTTATATTTTACTGTTGCATAATCAAATAAAGTACTTGTTCCCGTACTGAATCCGGTAACATAAACATTATTTAGATTATCAATTGTCATAGCAGTAACTTCATCAATATTACTTGCAGGCCCATCGTAGAAAGCTGCTGCCAGGCTATCACCGGTTGCAGCACCGTACTTGATTGTGAAAAAATCCTTATTAGAAGCCGGTCTTGTACTAAACCCGGCGACAAAGAGATTTGAATTTGAATTGTCTAATACAAGTGAAATACCCTCATCATAAAAATTAGATGGTCCATTAAACTTTTTTGCCCATGCAACAGTCCCGTTACTGTTAATTTTCAGGGTAAGCATGTCTTCAGTAGTGGCTACTCCAGTACCAGATTTCCCGGTCACGAACGCATTTCCCGATCCATCAACTTTCACTTTGCGCGCTTCATCAAAAATATTAGAAAAAGCCCCGCTATATACAGAGGGCCAGCCTGCAGCCATATTTCCCGAAGCATCGTACTTGAGCGTGGTGAATTTCTGGGCGCCACCTACATCACTTCTACCTGTCACATAGACATTTCCTGAGCCATCAACTGCAACAGAGAAACCATAATCTCCGCCGTTGCCGGTTCCATTATATGTTTTAACCCACAGGCGTGTACCATTTGATGCATCATACTTTATCGTTATGATATCTCTGCTGGGAGTCAGCGACCAGCCCGTTACATACACGGCATTGTTATCACAAGTTATCGCCAGAACTTTATCATCAAGAGTTCCGGAATACCTGTTTACCCACAAAGTATCACCATTATTTGGATTATATCTTATTGTTACAATGTCGGCGGCAGTACCAGTACCGATACTCCAGCCAGTAACAAAAACCATTCCAGATTGATTCACAGCAACGCCAATCGATGAATCCTGTTGTACTGCAGGACCATTGTATATCTTGGCCCAAATTGTGTTGGGCTGTGAAAATAAAACACTGTTGAATCCTAAAACTACAAACAGAATAAGTAATATGTAGAGATTATATTTCTTCATATAGTTATTATTTAGATTTCTTTCCTAGATTATTTCAAAATACTTTTTATATGGTATGTTTACAATACCGTATTCACGGTAGTACCATTTCAATTTTGTCGATTTCAGCGAATATTAGATAATTTTGATTCCATAAGTTAGTTAATTAATATCGTCATGTCAATAGTTTTTTTAGTTACCATTCAAAGTTTGTTAAAGTGTTGTTTTAGCTGGCAAAAACTAATGAAAGTTTTATTTAACAAATAAAAATAGTAAATTTGATTAACAAAATACTCAGAAAATTGAAAATAAAACTCACTCTGTTTGTGCTTTTTCTTTCTTCAGCCGGTTTCCTCTTTGCCTTACTGAACAATAATACTAATTCAAATTCTACCGTAGAAGTTTCTAATCTGATGGAGGCTTATTTCAAGAAGCCTCCAAGTATGTTAGTTTCAAATCTATTGCAGGAAATGACACTGAGGGAAAAAATTGCGCAAATGGTTATCTCGAGTACAGTTCCGGAGAACTTTGATGAAGGCTCAAGTGATTTCAAAAAATTGAAGCAGCAGTGCGAAAAGAACAAAGTTGGAGGATTTATTTTCTTCAAAGGATCAACAACTGATTATGCGAGGCTTTCTAACAAGCTTCAGGGAATGTCAGATATTCCGCTTCTGATCTCTGCTGACTTTGAACGCGGAATCAAGATGCGTGTTACCGATGGTGTGTTGTTCCCCAATGCTATGGCAATTGGCGCTGCCGATAATCAGGAGCTCAGTTACAAAATGGGTCTCGAGATTGCACGCCAGACAAGACTTATTGGTGTTCATCAAAATTACTCACCTGTTTGTGATGTAAATAATAATCCGGACAATCCGATCATAAACGTTAGGTCTTTCGGCGAGGACCCGAATCTAGTTTCCAGGATGAGCCAGAGCATGATAAAAGGTCTTCAGGATGGTAAAGTTATCGCAACAGCTAAACACTTTCCCGGTCATGGTGATACAGAGATCGATTCGCATAATGATTTGCCCCTGCTGAATTTTTCAATGGATAGACTTAACAGTCTTGAGCTTGTTCCTTTCAAGAATGCAATTGAACACAATGTAATGTCTGTTATGATTGCGCACCTTTCCTTTCCGGAATTGGAATCTCAGGCAAACATTCCGGCATCACTCTCTCCAAACATCGTGCAGGGGCTGCTTATAGAAAAGATGAGCTTCCACGGACTAGTAGTTACAGATGCACTTAATATGAAAGGAATTACAAAATACTTTTCAACTGCTGAAGTAGCAGTAATGTGCGTTAATGCCGGAATTGATCTAATACTTATGCCTTTAAACGAAGAAACTACAATTGATGCTATAGAAGCGGCTGTATTAAACGGATCGGTTACTGTAGAAAGGATTAACCGTTCTACAGAGAAGATTCTGAAAGCCAAAGAGTGGCTGGGTTTATTTGAAAACAGAATGATACAGGAGGCAGATGTATATAAAAGTATTAATATTTCTGAAGCAGTTCAGCTTTCACAACAGATTGCTGATGAATCTATTACTCTTGTAAAGGATGATAACGGAACATTGCCTTTCAAAATTGCTGCTGATAAGAGTACGGTTATAATAGAGATCAGTGAAGGAGGCCAGCAAGATAATACTGCCTATTTGAGTTCAGTAGTTACCGGCTTTTTTGAAAATACGTTGTATTACACGGCAAACACAGATTTGACAGATGCAATGCTTGAAGGGAAAATGGGATCACTTACAGATACTGAACAGTTGATCATAGCAGTATATGCTAAAGTAAAATACGGAACCGGGAAAATATCTATTTCTCAAAAAAGTATAGACCTGATAAACAGGGTAAAAGAAATAAACAAAAATACAGTAGTCGTATCATTTGGCAATCCATATTTATTGAAGGAATTTCCGGATGTGCCCGCTTACATTTGCGCTTATGGTGATTCAGACGTTTCAATTAACGCTGCGTTAAAAACTATAACAGGGCAAATAAAGTTCAAAGGCAAACTCCCGGTAACATTAACAAAGCAATATAAATGCGGCTCTGGAATTCAGAAATAGTCCATTCTATGCAGAAATCACTGAAACGCACTTAATATTATGATCTTCAAGCATTTGAATTATCGTATTATTGATTTATATTTGTATATCTCAATCTAATACAGGAAGGAATTAATCTCATGAATAACAGGTTCAAGTTGATATCTGTTTTAACAGCATTTATATTCGCGGCATCATTATACTTGGTTGGCTGCGTTAATTATGATCAGAAAACAACGATCAAAGAAGACGGTTCCGGATCTATGAAAATTCATTACTGGACAGGGATGAAAAATTTTTCGATGGGTACAACACTTGGCAAATTTGAATTTGAAGAGTCAAAAGCCAAGGATAAATACAAAAGCGGTAACACAGATGTAACAAG
>JAUQWT010000180.1 GCA_030835005.1 Ignavibacteria bacterium
GAGAAAATGCCCCTTGAAGATAATACCGCTGATGTTGTAGTAAGCAATTGCGTGCTTAATCTCGTACCAAACAAAGCTAACGCTTTCAGGGAAATTTACAGAATAACTAAACCCGGCGGACATTTTTCAATCAGTGATATAGTTTTAACTGGCGAAGTACCGCCGCAATTGAAGGCAGCAGCAACAATGTATGCAGGCTGTGTATCCGGAGCAGTGCAGAAAGAAGAATATCTGAACATTGTCAAAAATGCCGGTTTCAAAAACGTAACAGTTCAGAAAGAGAAGTTAATTACAATTCCTGACCAAATTCTGTTGGATTATATGACAATAGAAGAAGCAAAACAGTTTGTAAGATCAGGTTTTGGAATATTCAGCATCACAGTTTACGCAGAAAAATAATCAATGAATCTAAACACCCTCCCCTTTGGGGACGGTAGGGGTGCGGCCTTGTCATCAACTAACTGCTCCAAAGGAGCCCATTTGGGTAATCCAACATCACGCAAACATTTAAGCTTCTTAGATAGATTTCTTACTCTATGGATATTCCTTGCAATGGGCATTGGCGTAGGGCTTGGATACTTTATACCCGGAACAGCGGATTTTGTAAACTCATTTTCATCGGGCACAACTAATATCCCGATCGCTATCGGACTTATACTCATGATGTATCCTCCGCTTGCGAAAGTGAAATATGAAGAGCTTGGCAAGATCTTCAGAAATATAAAAATTCTTTCACTCTCGCTGCTCATGAATTGGGTCATTGGTCCAATTTTAATGTTTCTGCTTGCGATAATTTTCCTGCGCGATATGCCGGGTTACATGATAGGGCTGATTATGATAGGCATTGCCCGATGCATTGCAATGGTTATTGTGTGGAATGAACTTGCAGAAGGCAATCGTGAATATGCCGCGGGACTCGTCGCATTCAACAGCATATTCCAGGTTCTGTTTTACAGCCTGTTTGCATGGATATTCATTACGATCCTTCCGCCTTATTTTGGGGTTGGCGGGCTTGCTGTTGATATCAGCATCGGGCAGATTGCAGAAAGTGTATTTATTTATCTTGGAATTCCGTTCATTGCGGGATTTCTGAGCAGGTTTCTATTGATAAGATTAAAAGGAAAAGATTGGTATGAAACCGTCTTTGTTCCTAAGATAAGCCCCATTACTTTAATTGCACTGTTATTTACGATTATTGCAATGTTCAGTCTTAAAGGAGAGCTGATCGTCCAGATACCCCTTGATGTAGTAAGAATTGCAATCCCTCTCTTAATTTATTTTGCTATAATGTTCCTCATAACATTCCTGATTGGTAAAAAGCTCGGAGCAGATTATTCACAGAACGCAGCCTTATCTTTTACCGCAGCGGGCAATAATTTCGAGCTTGCAATCGCCGTATCAATTGGAGTATTCGGCATTAATAGCCCACAAGCTTTTGCCGGTGTTATTGGTCCCCTTGTTGAAGTACCGGCGCTCATTGCACTGGTTAATGTTGCTTTTTGGCTTAAAAGGAAGTATTACTCTCAATCGGTGTTGGATTGAGCGAAGTCAAAATCCTTATCTTTGTTGGCACAAAATCCCTGATAAATCGGTTCCAAAAATAATGAAAAAAGTATCATTGAATGATACGCATAGCTCAAATATTCCTTATATCTTTGTCTATTAAGTAATACTAATAATAATTATATTCGCTAAAATCACAACCAATAAAGTAGAAAGGTTTCACCATTATGGCAGATAACGAAAAACTGCGGTCATTGCAGATTGCTATTGACCAGATCGAAAAGTCACACGGAAAAGGCTCAATTATGAAGCTTGGAGACGGTGTTATAAACAAGGTCGATGCGATCTCAACAAGCTCTATTTCGCTGGATGCAGCCTTAGGCATAGGCGGAATCCCAAGAGGCAGAATAACCGAGATTTACGGACCAGAATCATCAGGCAAAACTACTATCAGTCTCCATGTAATTGCAGAGGCTCAAAAGCGGGGCGGACTTGCAGCGTTTATAGATACCGAACATGCCCTTGATATTGGATACGCAAAAAAACTTGGTGTCGATGTTGAGAACTTATTGATCTCTCAGCCCGAGTATGGCGAACAGGCACTGGAGATCGTTGAGACTCTTGTTCGAAGCAATGCATTAGATATAATTGTGCTTGATTCAGTTGCAGCGCTCACTCCAAGAGCCGAAATTGAAGGTGAAATGGGTGACTCACACATGGGCTTACAGGCAAGACTTATGTCTCAGGCGCTCAGGAAGCTTACAGCTGCCGTATCTAAATCAAATATCGCACTGATGTTCACAAACCAGCTTCGCGATAAGATAGGCGTGATGTTTGGCAGCCCTGAAACAACTACCGGCGGCAAGGCTTTGAAGTTTTATGCATCGGTTAGACTTGATGTCCGCAGGATAGCGCAGATAAAAGACGGCACAAACGTTATTGGCAACAGGACGAAGGTAAAAGTTGTTAAAAACAAGGTTGCTCCTCCTTTCAAGGAAGTTGAATTTGATATTATGTATAATGAGGGGATCTCGAAAATAGGAGACTTGGTTGATTGCGCAGTTGATATGGAGATCATCAAGAAATCAGGTGCGTGGTTTGCATATGGCGAGCAGAGGATGCAGGGCAGAGAAGGCGTTAAGAATTACTTACTTGAAAATCCCAAATTGCTCGAAAAACTTAACCACGATGTAAGGGAGCAAATGGGAATGGAAGTTCCGCCTGCTTCTAAAGACACTGCCACAATCGGAGCAGCAACCAATGGTTCTGAAATTAAATCAAAAGAAAAAGCCAAGAAGTAGAATCCTGGCGATGGGGCATAATAACAAATATTGGAATTGAACTATATTGATTTATGCTCATTACAAAAATAGAACGTCAGAAAAAGGACAGAAAGAGATATAATCTGTACCTTGACGATGAATTTTACTGCGGCTTGTATGACGATACTATTTTGAAATTCGGTATAGCTTCGGGTGACGAGTTATCAGCAGCAAAGATCGAAGAGATCAAGGGTTTTGATGAATATATGTACGGTAAGAAAATAGCTTTTAATTTTCTTTCTTACCGGATAAGAACTGTTTCGGAGATCAGAAAAAAACTTCATTCAAAAAAGATCTCAGTGGCCTCTATTGAAAAGATCGTAAATCATTTAAGTGAACTTGGACTGATTAATGATGCTGAATTTGCCAGGCAGCTTGTGAATGAAAAGATAAAGAGAAACCCTGTAGGGAAAAAAGTACTCAGGCAGAAACTTTTTGAAAAGGGAATCCCGGCGGGAATTGCAGAAGAAGTGATCGTGAGTGTCCTTGAAGAAACTGATGAAAGTTCGCTTGCAGCATTATGCTTTGAAAAGTATTATACTAAGCTGAAATCAAAAACTGATGACATTAATGAAAAGAAACGAAAGGTGTTCGACTATCTTATGAGAAAAGGGTTCGATTACCATGTGATAAACGATATAATCAGGGAAAGAATTAAATGAAAAAATTCATTTATTTATGAAAACACCTTATTTAAGACAAACAAAGCAGCTAAGCGGAATTGCAAAGGTTTTTATACTTCTTATTCCAATACTAATCGTAGCCGGATTTGTTACGTTCTTCACAGATGTTTTTATTGCTTTGATAATTTGCCTGTTATTCGCACTTGTTTTGAGTCCATTTGTTGATTTTATCCAGGGTCTTGGTATCGGCAGGTCATTTTCCATCCTGATAGTTTACGGTGTTATTGGAATTGCGCTATATTTTATTTTCAATTTAATAGCTCCAAGCTTCATTGAGCAAAGTAATTCGTTGCAGCAGTCTTACAAAGAATTTCAGGTTTCGGAAAAACTCAAGACTTCTGAAAAATGGATAGAGAAAAATGTTCCATACCTGAAAAAAGGTGATGTTGGCAAAGAAATTGAAACGACCATAAAATCCTCTTTTTCAAAAGCCGAAGATTTTATTTCAGGGGTTGTATCAACTGTGCTTTATATTATCATTATTCCGTTTATAACATTCTTTATTTTAAGAGACAGACAAAGACTGAAAAATGGCCTGATTGGACTGGTTCCCAACAGGTACTTTGAAATGACGATAAATATCATTGATAAGATCGAAATGCAGCTTAGTTCATACGTTAGGTCTTGGCTTCTTGATGCATTAATACTCGGCCTGCTTTCATTTGCCGGACTCTCAATTCTTGGAATCAATAATGCAATTATTATCGGACTTGTGGCCGGAGCAGGCCACTTGATTCCTTATGCTGGTCCTGTGATTGGAGGTATCCCAGCGATTCTTATTTCCGTAATACAGTTCGGCGATTTCCACATGGTAATACCTATCGTAATTCTCTTTACTATCATTTATGTTCTGGATAGTTCATTCATACAGCCTTATCTTTTTTCTAAAGGAGCTGAAATGAATCCTATTGTGATAATTGCACTCATACTTATTGGCAACCAGATCCTGGGTGCTTTCGGCGCGTTGATCGCAATTCCTGTTGCAACAATCCTCAAGGTTAGCGCTAAAGAAACCATTAACGGATTCAGAAACTATAAGCTGGGATATTATTAAGAATTTGTTTTGCAGGAAACGGTCACGACCGTTCTGAAGTAACTCTATGAATTTGTTAAACCTAATATAATATATATATTTTATGGTAATAAAGCTTAAGAATTCTTATCCAAGTATACACGGGCTTCCTGTAATCCATTCTGTTGATACTGATATTTTTGATATAACTTATTTTATGAAATGTATGGAATGCACTTTCTGTAAAGACCAGTGCTGCGAGTGGGGAGCTGATATAGATCTGGAAAACGTTGAAAGGATTATGAAACACAAAGATGAACTTGAAAAATTCACCGGAATAGATAGTGATAAATGGTTTGATAAAAGTGATATAAAGTCCGATCATGAATATCCGGGTCATGATTATGTCAGAACTACTTATGATGAAGAAAAAGATTATTGCATCTTTCTTAATACTAAAAGCAGGGGATGCATGCTTCATAGTTTTGCGCTTAATAAAGGGATTGATTATCACGAACTTAAGCCGTTTTTCTGTTCAATGTTCCCTGTCACTTATATGGAAGGTGTATTAATGACTCCGGAAGAAATTGACGAAAAACTTACGGTTTGCCTTGGCGATGGACCTACTCTATACCGCGGCTCGCGCGACGAATTGAAGTACTATTTCGGTGAAAAACTTGTTGCAGAACTTGATGAGGCTGAATTGTACTGGGTTGAGCAGAAAAAATCTGCTTAATGAATGAATACATTCAAGATAGTTATCTTTTATACAATTGACTTTGTGTAACTTTCTATTTGTTTAACATTTTAACTAATAAGTTCTTCAATTACACTTCCGCTGTTTATATATTTAAGCGGCCTGCCTTGCGGCGAATAATTCACTTTATTGTAATCGATCCCGAGCTGGCTGCATAGCGTTGCAAAAAGATTTTCCGGAGTTACCGGGTTTGAAATGATCTGGTCACCGTCTTCACTGGTTTCTCCGTAAACCCGCCCGCCTCGAATTCCACCGCCTGCCACAGCACATGCAAAAGCATTTGGATAGTGGTCCCTGCCATCATTAGCGTTAATTGCAGGAGTTCTTCCAAATTCACCCATGCAAAGTACCAAAGTCTTATCCAGCATACCTTTCTGAGAGAGATCCTGTACAAGAGTTGATAAAGCCGGGTCAAGTTTTTTGCATAGATTAGCTGATCTGGTAAAATTATTCTGGTGTGTATCCCAGCCGTCAAGCGTTACTTCAACAAATTTTACACCTGTTTCAACAAGCCTTCTTGCCATTAAGCAGCCCTTGCCGAATGAGTTATCTCCATATGCCTGTTTTAAAACATCTGACTCTTCACTAATATCAAAAGCCTTAATCAAAGGAGAGTTCATCATCTTTACAGATTTTTCATAGATCAACTTATGCTCTTTAATATCTTCCAGGCCCTTTTCTTTATAGAATTTATCTTCCATTTGGCTGAGAATACTCATTCTTTCCGCAAATCTCGAGTCATCAACATCCTTAAATTTTTTGATATTCTGAAGCGGTTTGTCAACATCCTTAATTACATAAGGTGAATATTCCTTCCCTAAAAACTCAGCGCTGTAAGAAGGTCCCGCAAGACTGATGAAGTATGGCAGATCAAACTCTTTTGCTCCGCCAAGTTCTTTAGCTGTAATTGCCCCAAAGCTGGGATGTTTCACTACTCCAACTGGCGGGTAGGATGTATGCATTAAATAGCTTGCGCGGTTGTGATTGCCTTCTTTGCTTGTAAGAGAGCGTATCAGTGTCAATTTATCCATCTGCTGTGAAAGAAGCGGCAAATTTTCTGATATTTCAATCCCCGGAATATTGGTTTGAATAGATTTAGTACTTCCGCCGAATTTACTTTTTGGCTTCGGACTGAAAGTTTCAAATTGCGATGGAGCACCGGCAAGCCACAAAACAATTACTGCTTCTGCCTTTGCGTTCAGGGGATTCATAAAAGATAATCCGGGGTTATTTTTTGCAATGTTTTTAGCAAACCCGAACTTTGAGAATATCAGCCCTGAAGTTAATGCCATACTAATCGATAAAAACT
>JAUQWT010000181.1 GCA_030835005.1 Ignavibacteria bacterium
AAGAAAATGATAAGTATAACCAGCCCGAATGCAATAAATATAGTTTCTTCAACTTCATGTATGGTTGTTCTTATGTATTCAGAGAAATCGAAACCGATCTCAAGCCTGAAATCAGGAGGGATGTCTTTCTTAAGCTGCTCAAACCTCTTTTTGAACTCGTCGGATATATCGATCGCATTTGCGCCTGGCTGCATCGTAACTGCGACACCTACTCCCGGAATACCGGCACGCTTTAAAGATTGCCTTTCATTTTCTGCACCAAGCTCTGCAAAGCCAATGTCTTTGAATCTTACAATGCTGCCGTTTTCCTGTTTGATGATCAGGTCATTGAATTCAGCAACACTTTTAAGCCTTCCGAAAGTGCGGATAGAGAGTTCTGTATTATCGCCTTCTATCCTCCCTGACGGAAGTTCAACATTCTCTCTTGTAAGAGCAGCTTGCACATCTAATGGGGTCAATCTATATGCTGAAAGCTTCTCGGGATCGAGCCACATTCTCATCGCATATTTGCGCTCACCGAATATGCGGACAGTACTTACACCCGGAATGGTTTGAATGCGTTCTTTGATAACATTGGTTGCAAAGTCATTAACTTCAAGAATATTCCTTGAGTCACTTTGCACATACATGAAAATTATTGGTGAATCGTCAGCATCGGATTTCTGTATTACGGGATTTTCAACATCACGCGGCAGGTTTCTCTGCGCGCTGGAAACCCTGTCTCTAACATCATTGGTTGCCTGTTCAAGATCGCGGCTGATATCAAACTCTATTGTAATCTGGCTTTGGCCCTCCCTGCTCTGGGAAGTCAAAGTACGAATTCCGTCAATACCATTTAATGACTGCTCAAGGGGTTCGGTGATCTGTGTTTCAATTACATCGGAGTTTGCGCCGGGATAATTTGTAGAAACTGTTACGATAGGTGGGTCAACACTGGGATATTCTCTAACTTCAAGAAAAGTGAACGCAACTACACCAAATATAATTATGATCAGCGAAAATACGATGGATAAAACAGGCCGTCTTATTGAAGTTGCGCTTAAACTCATTATTCTGTTTTTTCCACCTTCACGGGAGCATTGTCTTTTATCCTAAGGATGTTTGTAGTGATAATAGTATCACCTATGATCAATTTATCGGAGATTATCTGAACAAATGCTTCGCCTCTTTCGCCTATTTCTACATCAATAGACTTGGCTTTTCCGTCCCGCACAACATATATGAACTGCCCCTTAAGTTTCGGAACCAATGCCTGTGTTGGGATCATTATGGCATTATCTATCTCTGAAAGAGAAAAAACAACGTTTGCAAAAGTGCCGGGAAGCAACTTTTTACCGGGATTACTAGCTATAGCCCGGAGGACTAATGATCTAGTATTATTTTCAACCTTTGGTTCAGATGCGTAAACTTCAGCATCAAATTCACCATCAATACCTTCAACTTTGAATTTCATCATCTGACCTTTTTTGAAAAGGTAAATGTACTTTTCGGGAATTGAAAAATCGATTTTGACCTTGCTCATATCCTGCATAGTTGTCATAACGGTCTGGGGAGTAACATATGCTCCATTACTAACGTTTCGAAGTCCAATAATGCCTGAAAAGGGTGCGCGGACGTATGTTTTACTGATATCAATTCTTGTGATCTGAATTTCTGCCCTTATCTGCTCGAGAGTGCTTTCCATGACTTCATAGTCTTCCCTTGATGTCAGTCCTTTATCAATGAGCTGCTTCTCCCTTTCAAGCTTGGATATTGCGAGCCTCTCGTCAATTTCCTGGCGGCGTAATTTAGCTATAAGGTCATCTGAATCAAGTTTAAAAAGCGTTTTTCCTTTTGTAACGTAAGTACCCTCTTTGAAATATACTCCACGGATCTTTCTTGATATCTCGCTTCTGATCTCTGCCTCTTCATTAGCCCTTATATTTCCGATTGCTTTGATTTCATTATTAAGAACTTCGGATTTGAGTATAAACCCGTCAACAGATGTTATTTGATTTTGCTGGCTGTTATTTTGACGCTGGTTTGTTGAAGACTTATCTCCATTATTAATTAACTTGGGCACAATTACCAATCCCAAAACAATTAGAAGTAGTAAGGCAATTAGTACGATCTTGATGGTCTTATTCAAAATTTGGCTGTAAATTTTCCTAAAATACTAAAATTAAGTCAGTAAATAAATGTTAGAGTATGTGTTACTTTAAATAATAGCATTAAATCAGTTTAAGTTCCTGTGATTTACAATTTTTTACTTAAAAATTGAAATTGAAAAGGCATCATTTTTAAGTGATGCCTGATACTTTCAAATAAATTTGTTGATATACTATTTAGTCAATATCATTTTTATTGATTTACTCAATTTTCCATTAATTAATCTGCAAATATAAGTACCGCTTGACAAGTTCGATCCATCGAATTCGAATTCATACGAGCCGGGTCTGAGTGTTCCGGTATATAATGTCCTTAGTTCTCTGCCGTTTATATCGATTATTTTAATCGACAAATCATCGCTAATACTTGATGGTATATCA
>JAUQWT010000182.1 GCA_030835005.1 Ignavibacteria bacterium
TAACACTGCATGGCTTGGCACAAGTAATATGAGCTATGATTATTTTTATGAATCGAGAAACGTTGGGCTTGTTATTGAAAATGAAAAGTTCAGTCGCCGTGTGCGGGAGATTTTCTACAAAAGCTGGAATAGCGAGTATGCACATCCGATAGAATCAAACGGGGAATTTGTGCCGAGGAAGAGGAATTAGTTATTTGCGCCCCACTCTCCGATAGTAGTCCTTCGGACCGGCCCTCCCCAAAGGGGAGGGAGACTATGCATGGATCCTTCGCTTTCGCTCAGGATGACAATATAAAAAAACCCCGAATTTCTTCGGGGTTTGAATTTACATCGTAATTCCTAATTAGAATTAATACATACCGCCCATATCACCGTAGCCGCCGCCCGGAGGCATCATAGGAGCTGCTTTTTCCTTCTCAGGTTTTTCGCAGATAACAGCCTCAGTGGTTAGGAGCATTGAAGCAACTGAAGCAGCATTTTCAAGAGCTACCCTTGTTACTTTTGTCGGATCAAGTACGCCCGCTTTTATCAGGTTCTGGTATTCTTCCGTCAATGCATTGAATCCATAGTCATCTTTATTCTTCTTGATCTCATTGATAACAACTGAAGCCTCGATACCGGCATTTTCAACTATCTGCCTTAGGGGTGATTCAATCGCTTTCCTTATGATCTCAATACCGATCTTCTGGTCATCATTATCGCCTTTTAATTTATCAAGTACGTTTGCAACTCTGATAAGAGCTACTCCGCCGCCCGGAACGATACCTTCTTCAACTGCTGCGCGGGTTGCGTGCAAAGCGTCTTCGACCCTTGCTTTCTTTTCTTTCATTTCAACTTCGCTTGCAGCGCCTATCTTAAGTACGGCAACTCCGCCTGAAAGCTTTGCAAGCCTTTCCTGAAGTTTTTCTTTATCATAATCGCTGGTTGTCTTTTCGATCTGTGCTTTAATTTCGTTAATACGTTTCTTTATGTCATCTTTCTTTCCTGCGCCTTCAACAATTGTGGTGTTATCCTTATCAATAACAACTTTCTTTGCTGTTCCAAGATAGGTTACAGTTGCGTTTTCAAGCTTATAACCTTTTTCTTCGCTGATAACTGTTCCGTTTGTCAATACTGCGATATCTTCAAGCATAGCTTTTCTTCTATCGCCAAAGCCCGGAGCCTTTACCGCTGCGATCTTCAAAGTGCCTCTTAACTTGTTTACAACAAGTGTTGCAAGCGCTTCGCCTTCAAGATCTTCAGCAATGATAAGCATTGTTCTGCCTGCCTGCGCAACTTTTTCAAGTATCGGCAGTAAATCTTTCATTGTCGAGATCTTCTTGTCGTAGATCAAAATGTATGGATCTTCGAGAACTGATTCCATTGTATCAGCATCAGTTACAAAGTAGGGTGAAAGGTAACCTCTATCAAACTGCATACCTTCAACTATATCAACAGTTGTATCGGTACCTTTGGCTTCTTCAACTGTGATAACGCCGTCTGTTCCGACTTTCATCATAGCGTCTGCAATTAACTCGCCGATCTGGCTATCATTATTTGCAGAAATCGATCCAACTTGTGCGATCTCAACTTTGCTAGTCTTGTCAATGTTCTTGCTTAATTTAGCAAGTCCTTCAACTATTTTGCTGACGGCAAGATCAATACCGCGCTTTAAGTCCATCGGATTAGCGCCCGCTGTAACGTTTTTAACGCCTTCTGCGTAAATTGCCTGTGCAAGCACTGTTGCAGTTGTTGTACCGTCACCTGCAACATCGCTGGTTTTGGAAGCAACTTCTTTTACCATCTGCGCGCCCATATTCTCAATGGGATCTTCAAGCTCAATTTCTTTTGCAACGGTAACACCATCTTTTGTAACTGTTGGCGTTCCGAATTTCTTATCTATAACAACGTTTCTGCCTTTAGGTCCAAGGGTGACCTTCACTGCATTTGCTAATTTATCGACACCTTTTTTCAAGGCACTTCTGGCCTCGGTATCGAAACTGATTATTTTTGATGCCATTTTTTTATATCTCCTTATTTATTTTCTTTTTATTTTCCGATTATTGCATAAACATCGCTCTCGCGCATGATCAGAAATTCTTCATCATTGAGCTTTACTTCTGTTCCGCTGTACTTGCCGTACAAAACCTTATCGCCGACTTTTAAGTCCATAGCGATACGTTTTCCGTTGTCATCAGCTTTTCCTGCTCCAACTGCAACAACTTCGCCTTCCATAGGCTTTTCCTGAGCTGTATCGGGCAGAATGATTCCGCCTTTGGTTTTTTCTTCAGGCGCTTTGGGTTTTACAATGACCCTGTCTCCAAGTGGTTTTAAATTCATTTTAGAATCCTTCTAATTTATTGATTATTAATAATTTAATTGATATTGGGTTTATTAGCACTCTTTAGTATTGAGTGCTAAGATAATACAATTACTTTGCAATTTCAAGAGTTCCACAAGTGCACTATTGTATATGGTTTATTTCAGGATAATCTTTTAAATAAATGATTATATTTACTTAACCTTTTAAGGAGTTTAAGATGAAAATCCTTGTCATCGTTTTGCTCAGCCTCACGCTCGCCTCCATTCTATCCAAAACATATAGCTGGGATTCGACTGCCGCAAAATATATGCCGCTGCAAGTGGGTAATGTATGGGTGTATCATACTACTACCCAGTTAATCAATGGCGGTACAGGATTCCATAAGTATAAGATTACAGGAGTTGTTAATTCCGGAGGCAAGAATTATTACCAGGTTCAGCAGACTTACATTCACATAAGCGGCAATAATGCCGGCGGCTGCGGAATTCCATTCTTCAATAATCTGAGGCTTGATTCAAACACAATGAACGTTTTGCAATTGGGAGGCATTTGCACTATGCCCGCAGGTGAAACGCTATTGGATAGCCTTAGATCAAGAAAGAGTGATACTGCAAGAATATGCGGTTTGACTTCTGCATTTTCACATTGCATAGATACAAATTTAGTTGCACTATTTGGCACAAGTTTCCCTACAAAAAAATTCAATAACTCCGGCCGCGGAAATGCAACAACTTATGCTAAAGGCATTGGAATAATATACTGGGGATTCACAGAGTTAATGACTCAATGTAATAATGATCTAAAGGGCTGCATTATAAATAATGTGGTATATGGTGATACATCAACGATTGTTGGCATCAGTCAAATCAGCACAGAAGTACCCGGTAATTTTGAGTTATTACAAAATTATCCAAATCCGTTCAATCCTACTACAAATATCGGATTTCGGATTGCTGATTTCGGACTGGTTCGTATTATGGTATTTGATGCGCTTGGCAGGGAAGTGCAAACATTGGTAAATCAGGAGCTTTCAGCCGGACCTTATGAGGTGGATTTCGATGTCAGCAATTTGCCGAGTGGAGTGTATTATTATAGGTTGGAAAGCGGTAAGTTTTCCGATTCTAATAAGATGGCATTAATTAAGTAGAGAAGAAGAAATGAAAAAGTTTATATTTATCATAATTATTTTTACAACAGTTGCCAATTCAATGCCAATTGATACAAGTGTATTTAAGTATTATCCTCTGAACACCGGTAATCGTTGGACCTGGCGAATTGAACGAAATTTCTACCTGGGCCCGGGCTATGAATCTCTTGTTATTCAATCAACGCAAGTAATCAATAATCATTTGTATTTTGTTGGAAGACATGATTCATATCAGATAAACAACAATCAGCACTCATTTTGGGAGTCATATTACAGGATCGACTCATTAACCGGGAATCTTTACGCCTACGATATTACTAACTCCAGGGATTGCCTTCTTGACAGCTTGAACTCAGGAATTGGAGATTCGGCCCGTGTTGGCTGTTTACAACCCGTTTGGTATAAATGCGATACATCGACGTACAACTTCCTTTCTCAGAATTATCTAACAAGGTCATTCACAATGTTTTTTTTTGAAGGCTGGGGTTATAGAAAATATGCAAAGAACATTGGGATTGTAAATCAGTTCGGTCAGGCTCTTATGTCTCAAACAATTTCGACTCTAAGAGGTTGTATCATTAATGGTCAGATATTTGGAGATACAAATATTTATTTGGGAATTAACCAGATAAGCCCGGAGGTTCCGGAAAAATTCTCTTTATTACAAAA
>JAUQWT010000019.1 GCA_030835005.1 Ignavibacteria bacterium
ACATCTTCGCGGAATAAGCGGTACTGCATTCCGAGATTTATTATCGGCATCATGAAGAGCCTGTTTACTTTGTAAGGAGTGACGGAATTTCCGAAAATATCTGTCTGGTCAAACTCCCTATCATCCTTTGCACCTGAAAATGAGATAGAAGCGGTCAGAGAAATATCTTTAGACATATTAAAATATTTTGTCGCCCCAAAACCAAAGCCGTTATCGGAAAAACTCAAATTCAAAGCCCAGTTGTTTACGGACTCTCTTTTTTGCTTTTTCATCATACCGGTTTTATTAAGGGGATCCTGGTTTTGTGAATACAGAGAAGTTATCCCTACTAACAGGGCTAAAACAATTATTTTTATCTTCATGCTTAATTTTAATGAACTATGTTTTCAAATGCAATACCTATGAGAAGTGCTTTTTGGAGCCATTATGCCTTCGGATTTACGTTGTTATAATAGCTAATATTTCATAATTTTGTGAAAAATCAGGAAAAAATTGAACTCTGAAATTGTAATCAAAGCGGGCAGCAAGACCTACAATCTTTCTAACACAAAAAAACTTTTTTTAATTGCAGGCCCTTGTGTTGTGGAATCAGAAAAACTCACATTTGAGATCGCTAAAAAGCTGAAAGATATTACTTTGCGCCTCAAAATGCCGTTTATTTTTAAGGCATCATATAAGAAAGCAAACAGAACCAGCGGGTCGTCGTTCAGATCGATAGGCGTTACCGAAGCTCTTGATATACTTGGTGATATCAGGGTGAAAATGAATATTCCGGTGATTACCGATATCCATTCAGAGATCGAAGCCGAAATTGCTTCTGAATATGTTGATATTTTACAGATACCTGCATTTTTGTGCAGGCAAACAGAGCTGTTAGAAGCAGCTGCGGCAACAGGGAAGATCGTTAACATAAAAAAGGGGCAGTTCCTTTCGCCCGAAGATATGGTGCACCAGGTAAACAAAGTGAAAGCAGCCGGCAATAACCGGATAATGGTAACTGAGCGCGGTTCAACATTTGGCTATCAGAACCTGGTTGTTGATATGAGGTCGCTTGAGATAATGAAAAAACTAAAGTGCCCTGTGATATTTGACGCAACACATTCAGTGCAGATGCCCTCAAAGGATGACGGCGTATCGGGCGGGAATCCTGAGTTTATTGAGCCGCTTTCGCGCGCTGCTGCTGCTGTTGGCATTAACGGCATATTTATTGAAACTCACCCAAATCCGGCAAAGGCAATGAGCGATGCCGGCTCTATGCTGAATCTAAGCAAGATGGAACCTCTCTTAAAGCGCCTTATTAAGATTCATGACTTGGTAAACAATCACATTTAATTAACTGAATGTATAATAAGGTTACCCCGGAATTTATTTCAAAGCTTCAGAGCATCTGCGGAAATGATTTTGTTTCTTTTGATGCTGAGTCCATTTCACTTCACTCTGAAGATGAGACCGAGGACCTTCACTTTCCACCGGAGGTAATTGTAAAACCCGGCTCTGCCCTGGAGATCTCTGAAATATTCAAACTGGCAAATGAGTACAGTGTACCTGTGACGCCGCGCGGAGGCGGTACGGGACTCTCAGGAGGCGCACTCGCAATTCATGGCGGTATATGCCTCTCGATGGTAAGATTCAATAAGATATTAGAGATAGACGAAAAGAATTTTCAGGCAGTTCTTCAGCCCGGAGTAATTACTCAGGTATTTCAGGAAGAAGTTGAAAAACTGGGTTTATTCTACCCTCCGGATCCGGCATCGCGCGGATCGTGCCACTTGGGCGGAAATCTTGCCGAGTGTTCAGGCGGCCCCAGAGCCGTTAAATACGGAGTTACAAAAGATTATGTGCTTGGACTTGAAGCTGTTTTGCCAACAGGAGAAATTATTAACACCGGCGGAAGAGTCCTCAAGAATGTGACAGGCTACAATCTGACCCAGCTTATAGTAGGCAGTGAAGGTACACTTGCAGTGATCACAAAGATAATCTTCAGGCTGATTCCGCTGCCAAAGCACAAAAAAGTTATCCTTGCGGCATTCGGCAGTCTTGAAGATGCCACTGATGCAGTTGCTAAGATATTTCAAAACGGGATCACTCCTTCGGCAATTGAATTCATGGAAAAGGCGGCTGTTGAAGCTGCTGAGAAAATGCAGAATAAGAAATTCCCCAATAGCGATGCTGAAGCACAGTTATTTATAGAGGTGGACGGCAATTATCCGGAAATACTTGATAAAGATATCGAGCTTATTGCAGGAGCCATTGAAGAATTTCACCCCTTAGATGTTGTGCTTGCAGAAGACGAACAGAAGGTGCAGGATGTATGGTCACTCAGGCGCGGAATCGGTGAGGCAGTGAAGTCAATATCTGCCTATAAGGAAGAAGATACGGTGGTGCCAAGGGCTAATATGACAAAACTGATCAGGGGAGTAAAAGAGATCTCTGCTAAGTACGGGATTACCACAATTTGCTACGGCCATTCCGGTGACGGGAATATTCACGTGAACATATTGAAGGATAAGCTTGACGATAAATCGTGGGAGGAAAACATTGATACTGCTATTAAAGAAATATTTAAGTTAACGGTCTCACTTGGCGGAATGATCTCGGGGGAGCATGGTATCGGGTATTCGCAGAAATCGTACCTCCCGATTGCGCTCCACGAAGCAGAAATTGAACTGATGCGAAAGATAAAAAAGGTATTTGACCCGAACAATATACTGAACCCGGGGAAGATATTTTGAATTCATAAAGACGTGATATTTTTATTATCAGAACCGAAGACGACTCAAAGACACAACGAAAAACAACGATGAAAGATGGGATAAAGAGGTTTACTAATTGAATTCTCTTTGCCCTCTGTGAATTCTGTGGTGCAAGAATGATAAAATGCATACAATATTAAATTGAGAAATGATAAAATCTGAAATAAATATACGAGTATTGTATGCTCATACTGATAAGATGGGTATTATCAATAATGGCAGGTACTTAGAATATTTTGAAGCCGGGAGGAACACTTTGCTTCGGGAGATCGGATTCCCGTACACAGAGCTTGAAAAACTGAATTTCGGATTGCCGGTGATAGAGGCCCATGTGAATTATATCTCAACAGGCGCGTATGATGATGTTGTGGTAATAAAGTCATTTCTGAAAACACTGCCGACTGCAAAAGTAAAGATTGACTATGAGCTTACCGTAAATGAAAAGATCATTGCGACAGGCTATACTATTCATTCATTTATTAATCTTGCAACGCTGAAGCCCTCACGTCCGCCAAAGGAATTCATTGAACTGTTGAAACAGAATCCGGGATTGAAAGACTGATGAACTTGAAAGAAAAATACAGCGGTCTTCTTTGCCCAATCGGGAAGTATCCGCTCAGAATAGAAAATGAATACCTTGTATGCGAGAATTGTGAAGCCGCTTATCCGATAATTGAAGGAATACCGGATCTGTTAATAGAAGAAGCTAAGCTTCCTGAAGGGATAAGCAGTATTCAGGAGCTGAAGTGCGTTAAGGAAAGAACTGCAGGAAAATGACACTGAAAGAATTCTACAAAATAAATGCCGGTAAGATAGATAAGGCAATATTGAACGCTTTGAGGGAAGATCATGTTAATAGCGATGCAACAACTGATCTTCTGCTTAAAGGCACTGCAGGGGATAAGAAGATAGAAGCAGTACTTCTCTGCAAAGAAGACTGCATTTTGGCAGGAATTGAAGTATTTAAAAAAGTGTTCAGGATGATCGATCCGCAAGTTAGTTTCAAAACATTCTGCAGAGATGGCCAAAGACTGAAAAAGGGGAGTAAAGTACTTGTGTTAAGATCTTCATGCGGCAATTTGCTGAGAGGTGAAAGGACAGCATTGAACTTTTTGCAGAGGATGACGGGGATTGCCACTCTAACTAACCATTTCGTCAAGAATCTGAAATATAAAAATGCAAAGATACTGCATACGCGTAAAACCACTCCCAATTTCAGAGTATTTGAGGCAGCATCAGTAAAAATGGGCGGCGGTGATTTCCACAGACTGAGCCTTGCTTCCTCGGTAATGATTAAGGATAATCACATACTTTCTGCCGGCTCAATTGATGATGTTTTTCGTATTCTTCGCAGCAAAAATATTCCCCCAAAACTGAAACAAAAATTCGAAATTGAAGTAAAAAACTTCAAAGAGCTTAATGCAGTCGTTAGATCAGGCAAAGGACTTATCAAAGTGGTGATGCTGGATAACTTCAAGCCGGGAGAGATTGAAAAAGCCATAAAGATTTTAAAAACAAACGGATTTCTTATTGAGGTATCAGGAGGCATAAACAAGCTGAATTTTGCCCGATTTCAAAGGAAAGGAATTGATTTCTATTCAATTGGAATGCTTACCCATTCAAACAAATCATGCGATTTTTCCCTGGAATTTTAGTTTTTCTGAATAAATTATAATTGATTTTCAGAGAATAATTGCATAAATTTGACAAGTATTCCAATCAAAACACGGCATTTCCAGCTTCCGAACCAGATTTCTACAAATAATTAACTTTTCTAAAGGAGAAAATAATATGTTAAACAACAACAATTTGAAGCTGCTTATAGCTTTGCTTGTCATGTTCGCTGTCGGATACGTCTGCAGTTCTGACAAGGATAAAGACAAAAAAGAAGACAAGAAAGAAGACACAAAGAAAGAGGATACAAAGAAAGAGGATACAAAGAAAGAAGATACAAAAGACGATTCACGCAAAACAGACGATAAAGAAACAACAAGCGGCAGTAATGATGTTAAGCTTTACTTCTGTGAAGAATATACAGGCGGCAAAGAGATCGGAAAATCAGATGAATTCATTATCGGAAAAAATGGCGGATATTTTACATGTATGATTGATCTGAGAGGCACTGGGAAGAAGATAGGTGTTGGCAAGCTTGAACTCAGGATTACAAAGCTTGGCGGCAGCGAAAAAATTATTGCCACCGAAAAATTTGATGTACAGCCGGACTGGGATTATATATTCTTTGATAAATTCCATACTTTCTATTCGGCAGGTGATTACAAGGTTACTGCTTTAAAACCTGACGGAACTCCGGTTGCAACAGGCGAAGTAAAGATCTCAATGAGATAAATTAATAACTAAAGATCACCATAATAAAATGAAAAAACTACTAGCAATTTCGTTCATCGCACTGGCACTATTGGTTATAAACGAAAAATCAAATGCGCAGTCGATCTATTTCTGTGAAGGAGTAACAAACGACGGTTACCCGATAACAGAGAGCAGCGTATTCAATATAGGCAGTGACGGCGGTTATGTTTATGTGCTTGTTCGCCTGCCGTATGAAATAGCATGCCGCTCGGTAAGATTTGAAATCTACCGCAACGGCGATTATGACAATACAATTTATGTTGATACCGAAAAGAGCTGGGTATGGTTCTGGAAACAGATCACTTTCTACAAAACCGGCAATTTCACGGTCTATGCATATGATTGCTTTGATTATATGCTTACCTCAGGGAGCGTGAAGATACAGTACAGGTAGTTTGATATAGTAAATGTTTTTGTGAAAGGGCGGCATTTTATGCTGCCCTTTTTTTATCACCTGATGTAAATCTCATTCAAGTTGTTGGTCCCCGAAACTTCAATTCGGGGAATCGTAGAGTGTTGTCACCAACAACAAATTGAGCTATATTTGTACTGAATGCTTGATAAAATCAAAAGTCTTTCCAAACAGACGCTTATTTACGGTACAAGTACCATTATTGGCAGATTTCTGAATTTTATCCTCGTCCCTTTCTACACAAATGTCTTCCCGC
>JAUQWT010000183.1 GCA_030835005.1 Ignavibacteria bacterium
AAACATGGCAGCAGATCTTAAGCCACTATTATAATGTACCGCCTTCTAACTGGTCAGTAACACTTGGGACAAATGCCGTGATAAATTCATCCAATAGTGTGCCTTCAACCTCAAATCCGTGTGCACAAATAACAATAAACAATAATGTTACGGCAAGCAGTCCTGTCAGCTTAATGATGGGCGCCTCAATCGCACCAACAGGTACCGAGAACTGGATATCTGATCCGACAGGCGATGTAAAAAAGTCTTTCACTCAAGGTACTGCAAACTACTCCAGAAATTTCAAGATACCCTGTAATACTGCTTCAGGTACTTACGACCTTTTGACAGCCCTTTGGTATGATAAGAACAATAATAATGCAATTGATGGCAGTGATTTTGTCGTAAGCTCAAAGTTAACTACCGGGGCTTTGACAATCTCTCCGATAGGGATTGAGCCAATCAGCAATGGGATTCCGGAAAGATTCGCGCTTTTACCAAATTATCCAAATCCATTTAACCCGTTGACAAAAATCAGGTTTGATATTCCTGCGACGGGTAAAAATCATGCAATTGATACAAAGTTGGTAATTTATGATGTCCGGGGCAGAATTGTACAAATACAAGTGAATGAGCAGTTAAAGCCCGGAAGCTATGAAATTGATTGGGATGCGACAGGGCATGCATCAGGAGTTTACTTCTATTCGCTGATTACAAATGAGTTTAAAGAAACCAGGCGAATGGTACTGGTAAAATAGTGACATCCTGAGCCCCGCATCAAGTGCGGGGTAAACTTTTCGAAGGATCCATTAATATATTCAAGTATGGATTCTTCCGCCAGCAGGCGGACAAGTCACTGCGCTTCGCTTCGTTCAGAATGACAAAAGTAATTACGCTCCCACCAGTTTCCTATAATCTTCTGTGCTTAAGAGGCTATCAAGGTCTGCCATATTGGAGATCTCGATTTTTACAAGCCAGCCTGCGCCGTACGGATCTTTATTAACGCTTGCCGGATTATCATTAACGGCAGTATTGAACTCCGATATTTTCCCCGAGACAGGCGCATACATATCGGATACTGTTTTAACTGCTTCTACTGTGCCAAAAGTATCACCCTGGTTAACGTCATTGCCTACGGTAGTAATATCAACATAGATTATATCACCAAGCTCGCCCTGTGCATAATCGGTCAATCCAACGGTTCCAACATTGCCTTCTACCTTGATCCATTCATGCTCTTTTGTGTACTTTAATCCTTCAGGAATATTCATTTTATTATTTAATTAAGTGTTAAAAGAAAATATTTGATTATCTAATTCGTTTAATCACAACTACTGTTTTATCATCAGAATATTTTGCCCTCGTGGAAAATTTCTGAACTGACTGAATTATACTTGCTGCAATTTCTTTAGCGCTGAAGTTTTTATTATTTATTATCTCTTCTTTGAGCTTGTCTTCGCCATAAAACTCAAATTTGCTGTTTGTGGCTTCTACAATACCATCAGTATATAAAACTAAAACATCGTTCTTATCCATGTAGAATGAGTCGGTATTGTAATCCTGGTCTGGTGCCGGGCCAACTACGGGACCTGTTGCCTCAAGAGTTTCCATATTACCGGTGGCAAAGTTAAGGTGCACAGGCGGATTGTGGCCTGCATTAACATAAAGACAAAGCCCTTTTGTGTCGTTATACATTTCGAGGTAGAAAAGAGTGATAAATCGCTCGTATGGAAAGACCCTATGGACAAGATTGTTTATCTTCTTCATTACCGCCGTCATCTTAAGCTCATTTTCAGTTCCCATTTTCAGGGCACCTGATACATACAATGCCTGTGCTGCAGCAGAAAATCCTTTTGACGCTGCATCACCAATTGCAATTCCGAGCTTGTCTTTTTCCGTGCCGAAAGTCAGGTAATCAAAGAAATCTCCGCCGACTATCCTATCCGGGATCGAAATACCGAATATTTCGTAATTTCCAAAGCTGTACTCATGTTCAGGCAGAATGCTTCTTTGTATCTCCCGGGCTTTTTCCAGATCTTTTTCAATTGCCCGGGCTTTTTTTTCAATTCCCCTGGTGCGCAGCATAGAGCTAACAGAAGTGCTGATGATATTCATCGTATTCATAAGATTTACGCCAATATCATTGGAATTTAATGCGAGAATATACTGGTATAAATACTGATCTTTGCCAAAATTATCTTTTATTTTGAATCTTTCACCGATACCTGTGGCCGAAAACAAATGAATACCAATTTCAGAGAGATACTTGTCAGTTTCTTTTGCAATAACACTTCTGTTTCTGCCCACTTCATAGAAGACTTGATAATTTTCCAGTCTAAGAGTGTAACCTTTACGGATCTTCTCAATTTCCCCGTGCTGCTCAGCCATAATATAAGCGCATCTGGCATCATTTAATTCCCATATTCTGCCGCCTTTGATGTTAATACTTTCACTGCTGATTATTTCTCTTAGCACATAACTTAAAAGCTGCCTGTCATTGTCAAACTCGGGAAAATGCTTCAAAGCATTTTCAAGTGTCCTGTATAATTTACGCTGTTCCAATTATCTCAATTTCTCAATTATCTTTTATAAGTTTTTTTTCTTTGTAAAGCTGCCCTGCTTCAGCACCGATCACAAATGTAAGTGATGAATAATAAAGCCAGAATATTACTGCCACAATTGCTGCATATGCTCCGTAGATCCGCTGGTAATTTGCAAAAGAGATTATATAAACTAAAAACAGGTATTTAACGCTCTCAGAAAGTATGGCAGCAGTAAAACTGGAGATCAGGGCAACTTTCTGATTTACGTAACCCTGAGGTACAAGTTTAAATATTAAATAGAACATTATAAATGTAAATATCAGCCCGATCAGCGCAGATAAAAGGTTACCTGTAAATCCAAGACTCAGGAGCTTATCATTAAAATAAGATTTATCGACAGCTTCAAAAATTGATAAAATAAAAGTTGAAGAAAATGACAGCATGAATACTACCAATATCAGCAATACCATTCCAATATCCCGAAGTTTGCCCCAAAGGTAAAATGCATCATCTTTTGTTTTGTATATACGGTTAAGAACGTCTCTAATTGTGCTGAACAGCCCGCTTGCTGTCCACAAAATACCGATTGAACCGATCACAGCAGTCAGCATTGAATTCTTTGATAACTCATCTATTCCTCCAAGTACCAGACCTGTAATTTTGGTTTTGAGTTCCGGAGTCATGCCAACTACTTTGTTCAGTGATTCATTCAGATAGATCTCAGCCCCATCTCTCTGGAGATAAAAACCAAGTACAGAAAACAATATCAGTGTGATCGGAATTATGCAGATAATAACATTGAATGCAATACTGGCAGACATTATCCAAATATGGTCTTCATCAAACTTGTTGTAGTAACCAATGGCATAATATTTCAGGTCAATATAGAATTTCTTCAGATTGTACCTGGATTTTGCCGGTCCTGTGTCCTTCAATTAAGCTTTCCTGTCTTTGATTCAATATTTTTCACAAAGGAATCGCTGTACAATACGTCACATGCAGATTGAATATATTCATTCATCATAACATCATTTGTGATATGTTTAACATGATTCCTGAACTGTGAGTATGCAGAGCCCGTTCCGGCGCCCGGTTTCAGCGGCTTGAGGAAATCTATTCCCTGGCATGAACAGAGTATCTCAATTGCCAGGATTTTTTCAGTATTATTCAGCACTTCAAAGCATTTTCTTGAGGCTATTGAACCGAGCGAATTATGATCTTCCTGGTTAGCGCTGGTTGGGATGGAATCTACTGAAGCAGGGTGGCAAAGTACTTTATTTTCTGATACAAGCGAAGCCGCAGTATATTGGGCTATCATCAACCCTGAATTGAGACCTGCATGAGTTTCAGGCGTAAGAAATCGCGGCAATCCGCTCAGGCTGCCGTCAACCAGCCTTGCAGTTCTGCGTTCGCTGATACTGCCCAGCTCGCTTAAAGCTATTTTCATAAAGTCCATTACCAGCGCAACGGGCTCGCCATGAAAATTACCTCCTTCGATATGATCGTTTGTTTTTGCAAAAATTAAAGGATTATCAGTTGCTGAATTAACTTCAGTTTGAATAACTTTCCATGCGTGATCTATCGTATCCTTAACTGCACCGTGAACCTGCGGAATGCATCTGAGTGAATATGCATCCTGTACTTTGCTGCAATCAATATGTGAAAGGCGAATCTTACTGCCCTTCAAAAGCTTTCTCAGATTAGCGGCAGTGCTTATCTGGCCTTTATGCGGCCTTACTTTTTGAAGCACATCCTTAAAGGCACTATCTGAACCCCTGAGTGCTTCAACACTTAAAGCACCGGCAATATCAGCAATCTTTGAAAGTCTTACTGAACGGTTCAGTATTTCAACTGCAAAAGCTGTCATCATCTGTGTACCGTTGATCATTGCCAGACCTTCTTTGGCACTAAGCTTGAAAGGATTCAGTCCAAACTTACTTAGGACTTCTTTTGATGGCATGACATTCCCTTTATAATACGCGTGTCCTTCGCCAATAACCACAGCTGCAAGATGTGCAAGCGGGGCCAGATCGCCAGAAGAACCTACTGAACCCTGTGAAGGTATATAAGGCACAATGCCGAGATTGAAAATCTTAACTAATCGCTCAACTAGTTCCAGGCGGACACCGGAAAATCCTTTTACAAGTGAATTTATCCTCAGCAGAAGCATCAACCTTACGATATTTTTCGGAAGAGCCTCGCCAACACCCGCAGAGTGTGATATGATCAGATTATGCTGCAATTGTTCAAGGTCTTTCTTTGGGATTTTTACATCTTTAAACTCTCCAAATCCTGTAGTGACGCCGTATATGACTTCTCCTGAGGTTATCCACTTTTCAATAACATTCCGCGAGCGCTTAATATCTTGTTTTGCTTTTTGTGAAATTTTTATTGTAAGGTTTTTATCAATTATTTTTTTTGCCAGGGGAATACTCAGATTTTCGCCGTTTAACTGTACTTTTTCCATATCAACAAATATAAAAACATAAGTTTTAACATTAAAGATAATAAGAATTTAGATTGAAATCTGCAAGAAATTGATATATGTTTGTATAATTAACTGCCTTTAGTTATGGTATTATTTAGCTCAATTCCACTCTATCGTGACGATAATTATTCGTTTGCGTCATTTTTTTATGAATTCATACTGGTTGAGTATATTCGATACTTTAAAAAACAAAACTACGTAAAATTAGCTTTTTTGAAAATTCATCTCTGAAGTCATGAAAAAGACAGTTCTCTCATTCTTTTATATCCTTCTTTTCTTCAAGATAGTTTTCTCGCAAAACGGTTGGGTACAAGTCAACCCCGGCTTCTCGCATGTTTACAATTCAGTTCATTTTTCAGATGCGAACATCGGAATGGCATGCGGAAGTAACGGAGCAATAATCAAAACTACAAATGGCGGAACAAACTGGGCGAACCTAATTTCGGGAACATCGTACAACCTCATCGATATTAAAATGTTTTCC
>JAUQWT010000184.1 GCA_030835005.1 Ignavibacteria bacterium
CCGAATTCTCTGAATTCAGACTTTGTAAATGAATTTAAGATCTTGATCAACTGAGGATTTTCCATATCACCTGTTTTTATGCCACTATTGGTTGATGAATTTTCCTCAATTTATTGATTTTTTGTGACAAAATGGCAACTATTTTCTATCCGCACTGTTTTTCTTGCCACAAATCGGCTTAATTTTCTTTGCTCTGCCATACCCTAAAGTATATCTTTGTCACAGCTTCAGGTCGTCTTCTAAAATTCCAACTAAAATTATAACCTCTGTTACTGAAAGAGGACGACCAAGGTAAGAACGCCGAGTATAACAGACCTGACTGCAGACAGGGATTACAAAGCGTTCTGCCTTTTTAATAACTTTAAAAATAATTGTTATGAAAAAGAATTTGATCATCATTTCACTGGTTTGTTTTTGTTTAAGCTTCATAGCATCTGATTGTGACGGGGAATTAAGCAGCATAGGTGAGCCAAATCCTCCTAACAACAACCCGTTCCAAGCAATATCATTATATACAGATGATGCAGGTACCACATGGACTGTAAAAGATATCAGCATAACCGGCAGTTTTGTTAGTATTGAGAATATCCAGGGTGTAAGCTGTTTTGGTTATGACTTAAGCACTGTTACCGCAATAGGCAACAATGGCTATGCGATAATGAGAACAACAAATTCCGGTGCAAATTGGTACTCTCCGATTACACCTAACGAAAACGTTTATGATATAACTGGTACAAATACCGAAAACGGAGGTATTATAGTTGGCACGCTCGGTCGAATTTTTAAAACAACGGATAATGGCTCAAACTGGTCAAATTTTGTTACACATCTGCCTGTAAATGGATTATATGCTGTTGATTTTTCTGACGATATGCGGGGTATTGTTATACCAACTGAGCCTATAGATAGTATCGGTATCACAACTGACGGCGGAAATACCTGGCAATCGCGCGCGCCGTTTAATACTACTAATTACACAAACAGCGTAAAGTTCATCACTTCATTCCCGGGCACTGAGGCTGTTGCTTGCGGACATTCATGCAAGATATTCAGGTCAACTGATCTTGGGAGCAGCTGGGATGATGTAAGCCTGAGTTACACCAATAACCTTAATAGTGTAGATTTCATAGACCCCATAGGAATCATTGCAGGTGATGGGGGGCTTATTTTAAGAACTCAAGACCGAGGTGTATTCTGGGTAAGCGTTTATGCTAACACCAATAAGAATTTGAAGAAAGTTTATCTGGAAGGCAGTAATTACTGGGCAGTTGGCGATAACATCATACTCAGGTCTTCAAATCAGGGACAGTCATGGGAAACAGTGCGCTACAACGACAAGGAGTATTATACCGATTTGGTCTTCATTAAAGGAAACGGAATTGTTGTTGGCAGCAGACGGACTAATTAAATGAATTTGTCAATAAAAATAAATCAAAACTTCATGAAAACTTTAAAACTTTTTCTGCCGCTGACACTTTTGATGTGTGTAATACTTTGCAACTGCGGCAATAATAACCTGTCAACAAACAGCACGCCGATGAATAGTGATACTTCATTTGTGAATTACATTATCATAATTCCAACCGGCGGCAGCCCTGATACTTTATTCTTCACAAACAGGGATCTATGCCGTGGATCATATTCCGGCACGCAGAATAATACATACTGTATTATGAACGATACAGCTTTATCCCAAAGTGTATCTGTTACTTTTGACGGGAACGCAGCGGGATCACCGGCATTCACATTCGGATTTCTTTCGTATATGGGAGGCAGCTACTCTGCAACTTCAATAACTGGCTCAGTATCTCTGTACGAGGCTGTTGGCGGGAAGATCAAAGGAACATTCAGCGGTACATTTTCTGATGGCGTTACGATCTATCAGTGCCGCGGTGAGTTCACAGTTTACAGGACACAATGATACTTCGTGTAATTAACTGACAATCAAAGCGAAAATTTAAGAAAAATGTATGGGACCTAAACCACAAAAAATCAAGCTACCAATTCCAGATTACGGATCGTTGAATCCGGATTTATTCAATCAAAAATTTTTAAACAGGTCGGGCAGGAGATCGTTGTTCTTGTTAATGAAGATCTGAAGCCGGTCTCGTACCATTTTAAAAGGAAAACATCAAATCAGACTGGCAGTAAATCTTTTTTGAAAATAATAACTAAGAGCATTTCATTCACCAAGAAAACATTTTGAAAAAAATAATAACCCAAAAAAATGAATCTAATAAAATAATTTCACTAAATTATGAAAAAAATACTTGCAATATCTTATTTTTCTATAGTAATTTTTACTTCAATGGGTTTCAGAGCGTGTAATTTGGATAAGTCTAACCAAGATGGTTTCTGGGTCATGATTTTTTCGTGGTTTGAACACTGGCCTACTCTTTACGCGCCCGGAGAAAGCGGTTCCGATACGCTTTTCTGCTCAATTTCGGTTGGTTCCAACGGAGGAATAATCAGAGGAACCGGAAGGTCAACCATAATTTATCAGCGGATGGAATCCGGAACGACCCAACAGCTGAATATGGTCAGAGGATCAAATAATCCTTACCAGAACAATGCTGCTGTTGTTGGCAATAATGGGACGGTTCTGGTAACAACTAATACCGGACTGAACTGGACAAGTAAAACTCCAGTAACAAGCGCTAATCTTAAAGGAGTTGACCATAGTTCTTTTCTGTTTTGTGTTGGGGATAACGGAACTATTTTATTTGCTATTGAACTGATGACCGGCAATTTGGTTTCACAAACAAGCGGAACGAACCGCAATTTGAAAGATGTCGCAATGTCGCCTTTTGCGCCTCAGCGGGTTATAGTTGTTGGTGAAAAAGGTACAATATTGAGAAGTTCAGATACGGGCTTTAATTGGGAAAATGTTAGTGTTTCAGATACCTCATTTGATTTCAATGCCCTGAATAAAAAAAGTGCGTATAGTACGGACTTCAGATATATTGCTGTTGGAAGCGGGGGCAGGATTTATAAATCTACTGACTTGGGACTTACCTGGATACAAAAGAACAGCGGAACTGTAAACAATTTAAAGAGCATTTACTTTTTGAACCTTGATAGCGGTATAGTTGCAGGTGATAATGGCACTATCAGGCTAACTACAGACGGAGGCGAAACATGGTTCACAGACCCGTTTTTTAACTCTCCTGCTTCCAGAAATTATAGATCTGTTTCATGTATCCATCCTCAAAGCGGCACTTTCGCTGCAATGAGTGATTCATTGTTTGTAATTTCAAATGACCCGGTCAATATTGTTCTGGGAATTAATACTGTAAACACAGCGATACCTGTTGACTTTTCATTGTCTCAAAACTATCCAAATCCGTTTAATCCGACTACTACTTTCGGATTTAAAATTGCTGATTTCGGATTTGTTCAACTAAAAATTTATGATCAAATCGGGCAGGAGATCGCTGTTCTGGTAAACGAAGACATGAGGCCGGGCACGTATAGTTTTGACTGGAATGCTGCAAATCAGCCTAGCGGAGTTTATTTTTATAGACTTACTACCGATGGATTTACAGATACAAAGAAAATGGTTCTTGTAAAATAGCTTACCATTTGATTAATGATCAATAAGGCAGATTTTATCTGCCTTTATTATTTTGTGCAGTATTCGCAAATTTAAACTATGAAGCCAAAAAGAACTGAGCCAAAACCAGGACAGGAATCCGTGTGGGATTATCCCCGTCCCCCAAAGATCGAAAAAGTAATCAAGACCATAAAGATAATTCATTCCGGTATCACAATTGCAGAGAGCATCAATGCCAAACGGGTGCTGGAGACATCACATCCACCTGTCTATTACATTCCTCCTGCAGATGTGAAAACGGAGTTACTTTCCCCGGCTGATAATCACACATTTTGTGAATGGAAAGGAAATGCAGACTATTACCATCTAAACATTGAAGGTAAACAAGTGAGATATGCCTGCTGGAGCTACCCGGAACCGGTTGCGGCTTTTGCGGAGTTGAAAGACCACCTTGCTTTCTACGCGCAAAAAATAGATGAATGCTTCGTTGGAGAAGAAAGAGCTACACCTCAGCCCGGGAAATTTTACGGCGGGTGGATAACGAAAAATATTATTGGACCTTTTAAAGGTGAAGAAGGAAGTGAAGGCTGGTAAAGTTTAGGCCGGCTCGATAAGCTTCATGTTTTCTGAATTAAGGAACCATACAAATTTGCCGGTTTCATTAGAAGGATCATATTCTATTTTACATACACTGGCATTCTTGAAATTCATTTGCACTCCGCCTGGATTACTGCCGCTGATGAGATTAAGTGAGTATGAATTTACATCTGGCGCGTGACCAAAAATACCAATGCTTTTATAATGCGCATTTCTATTGATCATTTGAACAAAGCGGCTGAAGCTATGCCCGCCGATGAGTTCAACTGCCGTTTTGATTTCATCATCGAATTTCAGAACAGACCCGAATAACTCTGCGGTTTGGACAGCTCTGACAAGCGGACTGGTTAAAATAGCGTCAAATTTTACATTCATATCTTTCAGACGATGGGCTACTATTTTGCAGTGATTACGGCCGTGTATTGAAAGGTAGCGCTGCCCTTCATCCGAAACCTCGCTTCCAATATCTGCTGCAACTCCGTGTCTGATTATGTATAGATCCATTATGCTGCTATGCTTCCTTCTGCGAAATTGAATGAATCTGCTGATGATATTTTGACATTTAGAACGGTATTTTCAAGTTTTAGATCTGCGTTAACCCTGGTCTTGATGTAGTTTTCGCTGAAACCGTATATAAAATTATCTTCTCTAACAGTTTCAAACAATACTTTATGAGTCATGTCAATATTCTGCCGGTAAAATGCAAGACGCTTCTTATTTGAAAGTTCTCTCAGAATTCCGCTTCTTCTCCTGCGCTCAACGGTATCAACTCTGCCGGGAAGAGTTACTGCAAATGTATTTCTTCTTTCCGAATAAGTGAATACATGTAAATAACTTGCAGGAAGTGAATTCAGGAATTCTACCGTGTTCAAGAATCTTTCTTCAGTCTCCTGAGGAAAACCGGTTATGACATCAATTCCGATCCCAACACCGGGTATTTCAGAATTAAGTTTGTAGATCAGGTCCCTATATTGATCTCTGTTATACCTTCTTCTCATGAGCTTCAGTATTTCCGGATCTCCGCTTTGAAGCGGAATGTGAAAATGACGGCAGATATTTTTTGATGATTTCACAAGCTGGATAATATCATTCGTCAAAAGGTTTGGCTCTATTGAACTGATCCTGATCCTGGGAATATCCATCTTCTCAAGTTCATATAATACATCAACAAGCTTGTAATCTTGGTTTTCAGATTCCGCTCTATAATCATAATCACCGGTATTAACACCTGTCAAAACGATTTCCTTATAGCCGGAATCAATAAGTTTCTTTGCATTTTCAACAACTTTGTTTATACTTAAGCTGCGCGATTTTCCTCTTGCAAGCGGAATAGTGCAGAATGAACAATTATAGTCACACCCATCCTGAATTTTCAAAAAAGCGCGTGTGCGGGAATCGGTATCTGATGAGTATGCGTAATCAAAATCAGTTACTTCGCTTATCGGAGAGGTAAATACACAAGAAAGATTCTTTTTTTCGAAATTGTTAACATAGTCGAAGAGCTTGAATTTCTCGTTTGCGCCAAGGACGAGATCAACTCCGTGTATTCCGGCAATTTCGTTTGGCTGAAGCTGTGCATAGCAGCCTGTTACTATTATATATGTATCGGGATTGCTATTAAGCACACTTCTGATTATCTGGCGGCACTCTTTATCTGCGTTTTCTGTTACAGAACATGTATTAAGTACAAATATATCAGCAGTTTCTCCAAACGGTTTTACAGCAAATCCGCCTTCGGAGAATTTACCTGCAAGAGTAGATGTCTCTGAATAATTCAGTTTGCAGCCCAATGTATGTAGTGATACAGATTTTTGCATTGGTGCAAATTTACTGATTTTAAGCTACATATATTATGAATTTATGAGTACATTCATACACTAAACTAAGTAGTAATATTTATTTTGGACGTGAAAATTAATCGTTTATTGACAATTTTAGCAGAAAAATGACTAGAATATTCTTTTTCTTCATGTTTGTTCTCTTTATATCGGTATTGAGGTCTGAAGAGATCAATACTACTTCACCAGACGGAAATATAAAGATCATATTCAAATCAGGCTCTAATGGAATCCCTTATTATAGATTATCATATAGAGGTAACGAAATTCTTGATTGGTCAGCTTTGGGGCTGGAATTTGCAGGCAGCGGCACTTTAAACAGCGGAATGAAAATAGTTTCAACTGAAAGAAAGCTGATTGATGAAACTTATCCTGTCATTTCCGGGAAATCAAAATACTCGCGGAATTACTGCAATGAAACAAAGATCCTTTTGGAAGAAAGCACAGGTCTGAAAAGAAAACTCGAAATTTATCTGAGGGCTTATAATGATGGAGCGGCTTTTAGATATGGGATTCCAAAGCAAGATGGCCTAAACGATTTTGTGATTTCCGGGGAAGCAAGCTATTTTAATTTTGCGGGTGATTATACCTGCTGGGCAATGAAGAAAAATACTTTCATGCAAAACTATGAAGGTGAATACAGAAAATATGAGTTCAGCAATATACTCAATTCTCCAGGTGATTCAACAAGCAAATTCCCTTATATAACACTTCCTTTAACAATTGAGGTAAACAGGGATGTTTATGTTTGTTTAAGTGAAGCAAATATTACAGATTATGCCGGGATGTATCTTGTCTCAAACAAAGAAAACTCTTTTAAAAGTATACTTTCGCCTCATATTAACAACCCGTCAGTTTCTGTAATAGATAAAACTCCCGCACTATCCCCCTGGAGATTGTTTATAATTGGGAATTCTCCGGGAAAGCTCATAGAATCCAATCTTGTTCAGA
>JAUQWT010000185.1 GCA_030835005.1 Ignavibacteria bacterium
TCCAAAAATCCTTAAGCAATTGACCGAAACTTGTGAACTGTGCAAGGAATTCCTGTGAATTCTTAACATCTATATTAATTGGTTTAACGGAATCAAACCCGGCAGGATCAACATCAGCACTTATTCCAAATTTTTCTTTCAGGGTAACTCTGATCCAGCTGCAGAGTTCTGATGCACTCTTTTCGCCTATCTTTACAGATGCATATTTGCTCTTATTGTCGGCCATTTCAATAACCAGCTCATCAAGGCTGCAGCCTATTTCGAGCTCATTAAGTTTGTTCATCGGGGGGGTGCAGAATCCTTTATCAACTATACTTAACCATATATTATCGTTTTTTGCAATCGGCTCAACCAGCACCTCGCGGAACTTGCCGATAATTTTTGCAACAGAATGTATCTGCCGCCTGGCTTTTCTGTAATCGGATTCTTTGAAGTCAGGAAATTTTTGCATTACATTTTCACTTTTGGTGTCAACTATCCTCTGTCCTCTTTCAACTATCTTACTACCTGTTTGCCTTCTTTTTTCCAGTGTTCGATACCGCCGCTTAAATTGTAAACTTTCTCAAACCCTAGACCTTTGAGTATCTTCACCGCGCCTACGCTTCTTGAGCCCGATGCGCAGTAAACAAGGTACGTTTTTGATTTGTCGAACATCTCAACCGTCTTTTTGAATGATGCAGATGTGTAACTCAGATTTTGCGCTCCCTTAATTTTTTCGCCGCCGAACTCAAAACTGCTTCTTACGTCAAGTATCACAACGTCGCTTCCTCCGGCAAGCTCTTCAAACTCAGCGGGGTCAACATCAGCACCCGTCACTGCCGGACCGCTCAGAAAGATTTTGTAAACAAAAACAATTACTGCAATTGCTATTGCTGTTATTATTATTTTATTGGTCATTATTTGATTTTAGATTTCGCCATTAGATTCAGCGCGCTGCCGACTTTGAACCAGTCGATCTGCTGTTTATTCATTGTGTGGTTAAGCATAACCTCTTCGGTTGAGCCGTCGGAATGCTTAAGTATCATTTTTACCTCTGAGCCGGGTGCAATTCCCTTAACATCAAGATCTATCATATCATCTTCTCTTACTTTGTCGTAATCAGCGGGATCTGCGAATGTAAGCGGCAGCATTCCCTGTTTTTTCAGGTTCGTTTCGTGTATCCTTGCAAATGATTTCACGATAATAGCTTTGCCGCCCAGGTGGCGCGGCTCCATAGCCGCATGCTCTCGTGATGAGCCTTCGCCGTAATTCTCTTCGCCGAATACTACCCAAGGAATATTCTTCGCTTTATATTGCCTTGCAACACCGGGTACTTCTTCATAATTACCGGTCAGCAAGTTCTTAACTGAATTTGTTTTATCGTTGAATGCATTCATTGCACCGATAAGCATGTTGTTTGAAATATTGTCAATATGGCCGCGGAAGCGCAGCCACGGACCCGCCATAGAAATATGATCGGTAGTACACTTTCCCTTTGTTTTGATTAGTACGCGCATGTCCTTAAAATCCCTGGCAAAATCAGGGTGGACAAACGGGAAAAGCCTCTGCAGGCGCTTGCTGTTGGGATCTATTTCAACATTGATACCGCTGCCATCTGCTGCGGGTGCTTTGTAGCCTGATTCTCCTTTTAAGAATCCTTTTGCCGGGAGCTCTGTACCTTTAGGTTCAGCCAGTTTCACCTCTTCGCCTTTATCATTCCTGAGTGAATCTGTCAACGGATTGAATGTCAGCTTTCCGGCAAATGCAAGGGCTGTTACAATTTCCGGCGAAGCAACAAATGCATTTGTAGCCGGATTGCCGTCATTTCGCTTGGAAAAGTTACGGTTGTAAGATGTTATTATCGAGTTCTGCTCGCCTTCTTTCACGTCGTGGCGCTTCCACTGTCCAATGCAGGGACCGCATGCATTGGCGAGTACAAGTCCCCCAACCTTCTCGAATATCTCAAGCTGTCCGTCGCGTTCTATAGTTGCACGTATCTGCTCAGAGCCAGGTGTTATGGTAAATTCTGATTTCACTTTAAGGCCTTTATCCAGCGCCTGCTTTGCAACAGATGCTGCGCGCTCCATATCCTCGTACGATGAATTGGTACAGCTTCCGATGAGTGCTACTTTAAGCTCTTCCGGGTATTCTTTATCAATTACTGCCTGTTTGAATTTTGATATCGGCCATGCAAGGTCCGGTGTAAAGGGACCGTTTACATGCGGCTCAAGCTCACTTAGGTTAATTTCAATTACCTGGTCATAATACTTTTCGCTGCCTGCGTCCGGCTTTAAATAATCACCTAGCTCGTTTGCCATATTTCCGATTTCTTCTCTTTCGGTGGCTTTAAGGTACTCAAACATCTTCCTGTCATAGCCAAAGAGCGAAGTTGTTGCGCCGATCTCGGCACCCATATTGCAGATAGTACCTTTACCCGTGCATGATATTGTTGCAGCGCCATCGCCGAAGTATTCAACTATTGCACCGGTACCGCCTTTTACTGTCAAGATACCCGCAACCTTGAGAATAACATCTTTCGGTGAAGTCCATCCGCTCATTTTACCTGTGAGTTTTACTCCAATGAGTTTGGGGAACTTC
>JAUQWT010000020.1 GCA_030835005.1 Ignavibacteria bacterium
ATTCCGCTGCCATCAACATCATTTACTTCTTTAGAATAGTAATAATTTATCTCGTTATCCTGTTTTACTTCTTTATCTTCAGTTGCCGGTGATTTTTCCATATTAGATGTTTTTGCAACCATCTTATAATTGAACTTATCACCTTTTTTAACAACATACTTAAGCTGAACCATTTGTTTTCCGCTCACACTGTCTTTTTAGATAAGATCAGTGGTATTGCCGTCTTTATTTGTTTTATCATCTTTTTTATCACCGCAGCCATAAACAAATACAACCAATAGTGCCATTACAAAACTCAGAGCAAAATATTTACGCATTATAAGCCTTTCTTTAGATGTATATAGTTTTACCCAACAGGGGCAAAACGACCATTTTTTTATATAATTTATAAATATACCCAAAAATTGAAGGAGTTTCAAAGGGAAATGAAGAACCCAAATTGCTGAATATAATTGCAAAAACATACATTAAAGGGTAACTTTGAGTGAACAGAATTTAACTTAAACAACAAGAAAATGAAAAAACTTTTGGCAGAATTTATCGGTACATTTTGGCTTGTACTCGGTGGATGCGGAAGCGCGGTACTAGCTGCTGCCTTTCCAGAGGTAGGTATCGGACTCGTTGGTGTTTCACTTGCTTTCGGTCTCACTGTTCTAACAATAGCTTATTCACTCGGTCATATTTCAGGAGCACATCTGAATCCTGCGGTTTCGATCGGGCTTTGGATCGGCGGAAGGTTTAACACAAAAGAATTGTTACCCTATATTCTATCACAAGTACTTGGAGCAATTACAGCTGCCGGAGTGCTATACATTATCGCAACGGGCAATGGGAGCACTATAGGCGGATTTGCGGCCAATGGATACGGAGAACACTCGCCCGGACATTACAATATGATAAGCGCACTGGTTTGTGAAATTGTAATGACATTTATGTTTCTTATCATAATTCTTGGAGCAACAGACGAACGAGCACCAAAAGGTTTTGCAGGTATTGCAATAGGACTTGGATTAACACTGGTGCATCTCATAAGTATTCCTGTAACAAATACTTCGGTGAATCCTGCAAGAAGTATAAGCCAGGCTTTATTTGTCGGAGGATGGGCAATTGAACAATTGTGGATGTTCATTGCAGCTCCTATAGCAGGTGCAATTTTAGCGGGGATTGTATACAAAGTTTTCGGGTCAAAAGATTAGTTATAGACACTGGCTACTTCTTCCGAAATTCAAGATCACCAATAAACAGCGAACTATCTCTGAGCATGACCCATTGCTTATAGCTTTTAGTTTCAGGACTGGAGCTTAGTACATTGAAATACAGCTCAAGGCTATCTTTGTTCTCGCTGATAATTTCAAAAGTGCCTTCTTCCGTAATGGGAGGGTAACCGGCTTTTTTGTAATTCCTGCCCTCAAATGAATAGTCAATATACCAAGCCTGGAATTCGGTTGAATCTCCTGCAGCGCCCGAAACGCTCCAACTACCCTGTAGTTTAGATTGATTACTATTTCCGCAAGATAATAAGCTTACAAAAATAAGAGCCAAGACTATATGAACTGAAAAAAGCACATTTGAAGTGATCTTTTGCATTGAAGAGGTAAAATACCATAATTTTAATAAAAGTTCTGTGAAAATAGGTAAACGGAAAAGAATTCAATTGTGTTTTTTGCGATTGCAATTCGAAATCACATAAAATCACTCTTAAAATGATAAAAATCATACTTTTCTTTGACGCAAGTCATATGAGAATATGACCATAAGAGCTAATTTTGTAGCAGAATATGCAGATTTCAGAAGTAGTAAACCTAAAGGAAGGGACTCTCTGCTATCACTGCGGTGATTTATGCACGAGTCTGGATATTCGCATCGGCAGCATGTTTTTCTGCTGCAGCGGGTGTAAAACGGTATTTGAGATCTTACAGGAAAACGATCTTTGTAAATACTACGATCTTGATAAAAACCCGGGAATATCACAAAAACAGCTTGATAAGGCAGTAAGCTCGAGGTATTCGTTCTTAGATGATACCAATATTGTTAGACAGCTTACAAGCTTTACTGATGGCAGAATATCAGTAAGCAATTTTACAATTCCTCAGATCCATTGCTCTTCCTGTATCTGGCTTCTTGAGAATCTGCATAAACTTGACCCTGCGATAATCCATTCTGAAGTAAACTTCCTTCAAAAACAGCTAAACGTAAAGTATGATCCTTCCGGCATAAGTCTGCGGCAAATTGTGGAGCTGCTTGTTTCAATTGGCTACGAGCCGCAAATCAGCCTGAATGATCTTGAGAATAAAGTAAAATACAGATCAAACAAGAGTCTGTATTACAAGACAGGGCTTGCGGGATTTTGTTTCGGAAATATAATGCTGCTCAGTTTTCCTGAATATCTTGCAATAGAAGGGACATTGGAACATGACTTCAAACAATTCTTCGCTCTGATAAATCTCCTGCTTGGCGCACCAGTATTATTTTATTCCGCTTCTGATTATTTCAAATCGGCCTGGCGCGGCTTAAAGCATAGAACGATCAATATTGATTTCCCGATAGTGCTTGGACTTGTTGTGTTATTTGCAAGAAGTTCGTATGAGATCGCGACAAATACCGGAGTTGGATTCATTGATTCAATGACGGGGTTGATATTCTTTTTGCTCCTTGGGAAAATTTTCCAGAGTAAAACATATGATGCGCTTAATTTTGAAAGGAATTATAAATCATACTTCCCTATATCAGTTACAGTAAAAAAACAGGGAATTGAAAAAAGCGAGCCTGTCTCGAATCTTGAAGCAGGAATGCGAATTGTAATAAGGAATAATGAGCTCATTCCAGCAGATGCAATTTTATTTAACGGGATTGCCAACATAGATTATAGTTTTGTAACGGGTGAATCCATACCGGTACAGAAAGTAGTTGGCGAGATTATATACGCAGGCGGAAGGCAAAAAGGAAGCGCTATTGAACTTGAAGTGATAAGAACAGTTTCAAGAAGTTACCTTACTCAGTTGTGGAATAAAGATACCTTTATTAAGAAGGATGAAGATAAGTTTAACTCACTGGTAAATGTTGTTGGCAAGTACTTCACGGTAGCCATCCTTTTTATCGCGGCTGCAGCCTTTATTTACTGGTATCCCCAAAGTTTAAGAACGGCAATAAATGCATTTACGGCTGTGCTTATAATAGCCTGCCCATGCGGAATTGCGCTTACAAATCCGTTTGCCCTTGGTAATGCAGTAAGGATCCTCGGCAGAAATAAGTTCTACGTAAAAAATTCTTCGGTTATTGAAAGACTTTCAAAAATTGATACTATAGTATTTGATAAGACAGGAACTATCACAAAAACCGGTGATGCTGACATTACTTTTACGGGAATCGTACTAAATGCATATGAACAGAAGCTGGTTAAGTCACTTGTGAGGAATTCAACTCATCCCCTTAGCGCGAAGATCTACGAAGCTATTGAGTACTCAAAGATCTATGAAGTTATGAAATTTACAGAACAATCTGGTAAAGGTATAGAAGGAATAGTTGATAACAGAAAACTAAGGCTTGGTTCTGCGCTTTTTGCTGCAGATACCAATAAGATACTGAAGATGAAAGACGGAAGCCTTAATAAACAGGATACGAGAATTTTTCTTTCAATTGACGGGATCATAAAAGGATTTTTCTCTGTAAATAACATTTACAGAGCAGGCCTGGAAAGCATAACCGGGAGTTTAAAGAACGACTACGAATTGAAAGTGCTTTCAGGTGATAGCGACGGCGAAAAAGAAAACCTTATGAAGTATTTTGAATCGGAAAGCGGTATCATTTTTAACCAGTCACCTTCAAACAAACTGGAGTATGTGAAAAGACTTCAAAACGACGGGAAGAATGTATTGATGATAGGTGATGGCTTAAACGATGCCGGCGCACTGAAGCAAAGTGATGTTGGAATTGCAGTAACAGAAGATATTACAAGTTTCTCACCTTCCTGCGATGCGATCCTGGATGCAGGGGAGTTTAGCAGCCTGAACAGAATAATCAAATTCTCAAAAGCGGTCAAATATGTTATCATAGCAAGCTTTGTGATATCGGTAATGTACAATATAGCAGGAGTGTCACTAGCATTTCAGTCTGAGATTTCTCCGCTGCTTGCGGCTATTCTAATGCCGGCAAGCTCCATCACAGTTGTACTTTTCACAGTAGTATCCACAAGTATTGCAGCAAGAATGAAAGGGTTAAGATGAGTGTAATTGTCGTACTGATCTTTTTCAGCATACTGGTTGCAGGCGGTTTCCTTGTGGCGTTTCTATGGGCGGTTAAGAGCGGTCAGTATGAAGATAAATACACCCCTTCTGTTAGGATATTGTTTGACAACGAAAATAGAAAGAAGCAGGATAATGAAGAAGTTTGATCCAAGCACAAGCATTCATGATTACCTGGTATTCGGTGAATTCGGAGATGTAAATCCATCAATAACTGATTCATCAACTTTTACATTCATGAGCCCAAAGGCCATGATCGATTCTTTTCAGCATGATATTGAAGGATGTTTCCTGTACTCCCGCCACTGGAACCCGATAAATAAATTCCTTTCGGATACTCTTGCACGCCTTGAGGATGCTGAAGCAGCACAGGTAACGGCTTCGGGAATGGGAGCGATAAGCTCAACTATAATGCAGCTCTGCGGGGCGGGTGATGAAATAATTTCCGAAAGAACGATCTATGGCGGAACATATGCATTCTTCAAGAATTTCCTGCCGAAGTTTGGAATAAAAGTTAAGTTCGTTGATATGCAAAGGCATGACCAGGTTAAAAAAGCAATTACTGAAAATACAAAAGTTATCTATGCAGAATCCGTTAGCAATCCCCTTCTTGAGATAACCGACATCCCGGCAATCAGCAAAATTGCAAAAGGCCGACGTATTAAACTGGTTGTTGATAATACTTTCAGCCCGATGATAATTTCTCCTTTAAGGCTTGGCGCTGATATAGTTGTTCACAGTATGACCAAATACATAAATGGAACAAGCGATTGTGTTGCAGG
>JAUQWT010000186.1 GCA_030835005.1 Ignavibacteria bacterium
AAGTTCTTTTCATCAAGTCTAAGGTTCATCTGGCCCTTAGAAAGCATAATCGCAAAGTGATAAGATAAATGGTCTGTACGTCTCAAAATCGCTTGAGATGCAAGGTGATCCTGGTGCATATAGCTGAATGCAGCATTTTTGTGCCTTTCAATCAAGAACTTTTTCCAGAAAAAGAATTCTGAGTCTCCGTTGAAGTTTTCATATTTCTCATCAATTGATTTGAGTTTCCTGGCTGCCATAGAGTGAAGCCCTTTATCTGATAAGCGAATAATAAGCGACATTTCTGAATAGAATTCATCTCTTCTCAACCCGTCAAAAGAAAGGTAGTCTTCGGCTACTTTCATTAGAAAAGATGATAACTTCCTTATGATGGAATCATCATACTTTTTAGTTGGATAAAGAGTCTTGAAAACTTCCTCTTTGTTGAATGTCTTTGCATCAAAACCTGGATAGAAATTCCTGATTACATCAAAAAACTTTATTACTTCTTTTCTTCCGTTATGAATTGGTGATGCAACAAACTTTCCGAATTCACGAAATTCTCCGGGTTCAAGTGTTTTCAATAATCTTATTAAAGAAGTTTCCTGCATTTATTTGTGACAATTGATCTGTTAAATTCGCTAAAAATATGATTTTTTTGAATTAAATGCTACAATCTTCGAAATAGAAATTGAGACATTAATCAAAAAAATTCTTTGAAGTATCTGCTTTGGTTTCGCTAACTTTGCGTCAATTAACAAAGACAAGGCAGGTTTTAGTGAATTTAATCGGCTCGTATCATCAGTTTCTAGAAAATAGTGCCGTTCTTAACAGAGCAGGTGGATTAAACCATCCATTTTCAGAGATAGACTGCCTTGTCTTTTCTCTGCCTGCCTGTAAGGCGGCTTTTTTATAATCTACGAGATCTGTTCAGAGCACATGCAAGTAGATTATTTTCATAATCCTTAGATTCCGGAACTTTTTCTAAAATTGAAAATGGTTAACTAAAAAATATAAATATTTGGTCATGAAAACATACAAATTTCTAATTCTTTTGCTATTGCTAAATGGCACTCAATTTACCCAAGGATGGTTTGTTCAAAACAGCGGAACTCCGTACAACCTCAGCTCTGTTTTTTTTGTGAATGATAACACCGGTTGGGCTGTTGGAGACTTGGGAACAATCAGGAAAACTACAAATGGAGGTTCAAACTGGGTTGCACAAACTGCATCCAGTGCTATGAGTTCGGTATTTTTTCTTGATGCAATGACAGGCTGGGCTTGCGGTCCGGGAGGCTTGATAGTAACCACAACAAACGGCGGAACAAACTGGATTACTCAAATAAGCGGAACTTCTGCTCACCTGCGGGCAATCTATTTTGTCAGTTCAGCTAAAGGCTGGTCAGCTGGCGATGGAGGCATCATAAGGGGCACCACCAATGGAGGATCAAACTGGAACGCACAAACAAGCGGCGTGGTTGACGCTTTGTTCAGCATTTGTGTCATGAGTGAAACCACTGGTTTTATCTCAGGTGCAAGCGGTGTTATTCTTAAGACAGTAAATGGCGGCACGAATTGGGTACTTCAAAACAGTGCAACAACAAATCCGCTGTATTCTGTCAATTTCATAAATTTGTTTACTGGATGGGCTGTTGGCTACCAGGGAACGATACGAAAATCAACTGATGGAGGAATGAACTGGTTTCAACAAACAAGTCCGGTGAGCAGCTGGTTATACGGAGTTCATTTTGTGAATGACCAGACAGGGTGGTCAGTCGGAACTGCTGGAGCTGTTTTGAAAACTCAAAACTCTGGAGCCAATTGGATAATCCAAACAAGCGGGATTGGAGATAACCTTTATGGACTTCGCTTTTCAAGTTCAACTACAGGCTATGCTGTAGGAACAACAGGAAGGATAATAAAAACTACAAACGGAGGAGTTACATTTTTGCTGCCGGTTAATACTGAAATTCCAAGTGAGTTTTTATTAAAGCAAAATTATCCAAACCCTTTTAACCCATTAACAAAAATCTCTTTCAATATACCGCTTGCTCAAAATGTCAGACTTGAAGTCTTTGATATTGAAAGCAAATCTGTCGGAGTTTTGGTTAATGAGTCACTGAAGCCGGGAATCTACAATTATGAATTTGATGCAAAACAACTTTCAAGTGGGGTATACTTTTATGTTTTAAATTCCGGTAAGTTTATGGAAACAAAAAAGATGATTTTAATTAAATAGAAGAAAAATATGATTAATCCAAAATTGATTTTTGCATTTTGTATCGCTTTTACTTTTCAGCTTAATTCACAATACAAAGTTGAATGGGCTGCAAAATTTAGTTCTTCTGGCAATTTAAGTGTTGATAAAGCACTTTTTATAGATTGCGATAAGGACGGCAGTGTAATTGTCTGCGGAGTAACTAATGGAAGCGGTATAAACAATGATATTACCACAATCAAGTATGATAGAGATGGTAAACAATTGTGGGCTGCCGTTTATAACGGTACGGGAAACTATCACGATAAGCCTAATGGATTTGCACTGGATCAATCCGGCGGTATTTACGTAACGGGAAGCAGTTCCGGAGATAACGGAACATCAAGTAACTTTATCACTTTAAAATATAGTCCAAACGGGATGGAAGAATGGACGGCGATTCATTCAAGCAAAGGCGGATTAACTGATGAATCAAGGTCTATTGCTGTAGACAACACAGGGAATGTTTATGTCACCGGACTTGGAACACATATTCAAACAGAAAACTCCGGACAGGACTGGATTACAATCAAGTACAATTCCAGTGGTAAGCAATTGTGGAAAGAAGTGCTTGATAATGGGATTTCAAGTGACAGAGCATCAGTTTTAACAACAGACGAAAGCGGAAACATTTACGTATCCGGCCAGTGTAACGGGCCTGCATATCATATCAAAACAATAAAATACAATCCCTCTGGTGAAAAAGTGTGGGTAGCAAAATATGATGGAGCAGGGATTTCCAGTGATGAGCCTGCGGATATTAAAGTAGATCTTGAAGGGAATGTGTTTCTTACCGGTCATAGTTTCGAGGCAAATAGAGATTTCATAACAATCAAGTATGACAGAAATGGAAATGAAGTTTGGAAAAGAATCTATAACGGTACCGGAAACAGTTCTGACGAATCTGTAAAGCTGCTAATTGATAACTCAGGTAATGTATATGTTCTTGGTTTAACAACATTAAAGAAGAATAAGAAGAACAGATGCCTGATCAAATATGATAACTCAGGAAATGAGTCATGGAAAGTAATTTCTGAAGAACCTGTATCTTCATATATTGAGAATCTTACGATGGAGTTTGGCCAAAGCGGAAACATTCTTGTGACCGGTTCCGGGAATATCATTAGCAACAAAACTATTACTTATATGGTGATAGATTCATTTGACAAAGATGGTAATTTGCAATGGCATACAAATTACAGCCACGAAAATTCGATTCCGGTTATAAATGCAATTTCTTCTGATGACTCGGGGAATATATATGCTGCAGGTTATGAAATTGGAAGAAATGGGATTCATGATTATTGTGTTGTAAAATTTTCTAAATAGGTATTTGGAATAAAACTTTCGCTCAGATTTTTTGGATATCGAATTGTTTTCTAACACAAAATGCATACTCTTCGAACATTCTTAATATAAATTTGCCAATAATGTGATTAGAATAGATCGGAGAATTCATGAGCAGACATATTTTTTCCAATCACCCAAAAGTTTTGGATTTAGATGTATCAAGTGTGAATAGACTGGGTCATTCAGGCAATGATCATTTTAAGGAATCAAAGTCTGAAAATGTCCGTTCCTACAGCACCCAGAACTCAAAACTGGAAGTTTTCCAAAGCACCGAACCTAAAAAGGATCTGAGGAATTTCTTCTAAGACATAGATTCCTAAAATCAGTATCAATTAGTTCCTTCCATCTGGTCTCTTAAAACCCGTTTTCAACTGCAAATCTTAATTTTGAAGAGGTATTAACATTACATTGATTATTCCCATTACTAAAGGTATATTTGTGCTTGTTTTTTGAGGAATTTCACAAAGAAAACACGCTAGAGCATAAATTCAGCGCTAAAAGAGAGGTTTAATTACATATGGGTTTAATGAATAAGCTGCGCGATAAAACGCACATTATTCTGATAGTATTGATATTGGCTTTCCTGGCAACAATTGTATTTGAGTGGGGCATGGATTACCTTGGGGTAAGAAGCGGGCAGGTTACTGAACTTGGCTCCGTAAATGGCCAGGAGATCAAATACGCTGATTTTGAAAATCAGGTCAATTTTGCAATCGATCAGCAGAGACAGCAAACAGGTGAAGACCCGGATGAGAATGTTGTAAATATGATAAGGGATCAGGTCTGGGATCAGCTCGTTACTCAAATTCTGGCTGAACAAGAGATCAAAAGATTAGGGATTACCGTTACAAACCAGGAAATTCTGAACTGGGTATATAACTCTCCGCAAACTTTGCCGGAGCCTATAAAAAGGAACTTTATTGATTCAACGGGACAATTTAACATGTCAGTTTATCAGCAGGCACTGGCAACTAAAACACCTGAGATCCAGAAATTCTGGGCACAGGTTGAAGAATACTTGAAACAGACACTCCTGTCTCAGAAATTGCAGAGCGTTATAACAGGTACTGTTCGCGTAACTGAGTATGAAGTACTTCAAAAATTCAAAGATGAAAATATTAAGGCAAGTTTTGATTTTGTCTTTATGGATATAAACTCGGTTCAGGATAATCAGGTTAACATTACCGATGGTGACCTCAAAACATACTATGATGCCCACAAAGATCAGTTTAAAAGGGACGAGGCTGCAAAGATAAAATATATTGTCTTTTCAGATGCTGCAACTATGGATGACACAGTATCAACTGAGAAACAAATGATGGCTCTTATTAAGGATTTTAAGAAATTTAATCCTGCAGACTCAACAACATGGGCAGTTGTAAACGATAACTCGACGGCAAAGTTTGTTGATAAGTTTTCGAAACCGAACGAGATCCCCGCTGATGTTATTGCTTTTCTTTATAGTGCACCAAAAGACAGTATTTCAGGTGTCATTAAAGCTGACGACGGATTCCACATGGTGAAATTGTTAGATACAAAAGAAGGGACAGAAACGTTTTCCAACGCTGCCCATATACTGATTAATTTTGGAACTGATACAAACGCAGCCAAACTAAAAGCTGAGCAGTTAATGCAGAGAATAAAAGCCGGTGAAGATTTTTCAAAGGTAGCAGCAGAAAACTCAGATGATCCTTCAAATAAATTCAAAGGCGGCGATCTTGGCTGGTTTGGCAAAGGCGCTATGGTTAAAGAATTTGATGATGCCGTAAATAATGCATCTCCGGGCGATATAATAGGACCTGTCAAATCTACTTACGGATTCCATCTGATTAAAGTAAAAGCTAAACAAAACAAAGAGTTTAAATACGCAGATATAAAGAAAAGCGTAAAACCATCAGCAAAAACAAAAGATATAGCAAGAAAGAAGGCTGAAGACTTTGCATTTATTGCAAAGGACGGAAACTTTGATGAGGAAGCAAAGAAACTTGGTATCCCGGTTGTAGATGTTCCAAATTTTATTACCAAGGGAGCTTTCATACCCGGCGCAGGACAAAACCAGGCAATTACAAAATTTGCCTTGACCGAAAAAAAAGGTTCCATGAGCGACCCTATTAAGACTCAAACAGGATATGCAATTTATGTAATAACAGACAAATTTCCTGAAGGTTATATGAGTTTTGATGAGGTCAAAGCAACAACTCTGCCTCAGCTTGTTAAGCAGGAGAAGAAACTTGATCTTCTGAAACAGCAATCTGCTGACCTGAAGGGGAAGATCTCCGGAGACCTGAACTCTTTGAAGAATCTTAATCCAGCCATTTCAGTTCAACACGCTGATACCGTTTCAATAGCTGCACCGAGTCCATTGATCGGCAATGATTTTGACTTCAATAATGCTGTCTTTAAACTGCAAAACGGACAGATATCTGAACCAATCCGTACTGCCAAAGGGTATTACATTGTACATATGAAAAACATCTCAAACTATGATCAGGCCAAATTCCAGCAGGAGTATGAGAACATTAAGACGGGCTTGATAGCACAGAAAAAGCAAACTATTACACAGGATTGGCTTGCAGAATTAAAAGAAAAAGCCGTAATTGTGGATAACAGGGATAAGTTTTTCCGTTAATCTTAATTAACTGATACTTAAGATTGAAATTAAGAAAATCAACATTTTTGCTGCTAGTGGGTTCAGTATTAATATTGAACCCACATTTTTTATGTTCACAAAGCAAATTTGAGGAGATTAATTTCAACAGCATTTCGAATAGTTTCTCAGTTTATGCTTATGGTATGTATATCTCTTCAGCAGAATTGCAGGATAATGTTCAATCCAATGTTCCGTTTCTCAGGGATGCTTCTGTAGAGATAAATGGTGGTTTTGGTTACGGAGGTGAATTGACCTATAATCCAAATATCAGAGACCTCGATATAGTTTTCTTTGTCTCTGCAGAATACCTGAAAGCCAGGGACGACCAGCTTGCGTTATATTTCCAGCAGGATACTAATTCTGCAAACGTGAGATTCACAGAAGAGTACCGGCTATTCCCGATTGAAGCAGGTTTGAAATGGAACCTCCCGGTCGGGACTGAAAGATTTAAGATCTATATTGGCGGAGGAGGAGGGCTGTATTTTGGCAGCAGGACAAGGACTCTCGGGAATCTCAAAAGCACTGAGTCCTCAGTTAATCCGGGTTTCAGTCTGAATGTTCTGGCAGGTTTAGAGTACTTTGTGGCAAGGAACTTATCTCTGGATTTTGAGTTTAAATTCAGAGAGGCATCTTTTGATTCTGAAAGCAGATTCAGCACTGACTATATAACGGTAAAAGGAATAGATTTCCGCTTGGATAATCCGTTTTATTCAAGAATTATTGTTGATGGCCCCAGGCTTTCGTTAGGATTCAGGTATCATTTCTAATTATAAACTATGAAAAAAGTACTTTTAGCAGTTCTCACAGTCTTGATCGTGTTGTCAGTTTCCTCGGATAAAGGAATGACCGGCGATCTTATGAAAAATTCCAGGTATTCAAATGATCATTTCATAATCAAGCTGAAGAAAACTGAAAGTATTTTGGCCGCTTCAATCCCCCTGCAAACTGTTTATGAATCTCGAATAAATGAAATCTGTTCATCTTTCAATTTGACTCAGAAGAAACTTAAACGTCTCTTCCCCGCTGATAAAAGAATTCACTTGCCTTTATACGAAAAATATGAGTTGGAAACTTATTTTGTCCTGTATATTGAAGAAAGAAAGAATATAGCTGAACTTTGCAGCGAGATTAATTCAAACAAACTCGTTGATTTTTCTGAGCCTGATTATATTGGAGAAGCCGCGGGCATCAAGAGATTTTCAACGGTTCCAAATGATGTTTTCTTTTCGAAGCAATGGGGCCTGAAGAATAACGGGACGGAGCGCACAACCGGAGGGAAACTTGGGAAAACCGGTGCCGACATGAATGTTGTTAAAGCATGGGAGATTGAAACAGGAAGCAGTGATATAATAGTTGGCATTCTGGATTCAGGAGCTAAGATTGACCATCCTGATCTGTCTGACAGGATCTGGGTAAATAAGGAAGAAATTAAAAACGGCAGAGATGATGACGGAAACGGTTTTGTTGATGATATAAACGGTTATAATTTTGCATATGACAATCCGAACGTAAGAGATGATGGCGGACATGGAACAAATATTTCGGGAACTGTTGGTGCAACTACAAATAACTCGCTTGGTTATGCTGGAATAGATCAGAATTGCCGACTAATGATATGTAAGAATCTTGACGATGATAATCTGGGTGAGTATTCATGGTGGGCAGCATCTCTCTATTATGCTTCTAATAACGGCGCAAGGGTTATTAATATGAGCGAAGGAGGTTACGATTACTCTAAAACTCTTGAAAACGCAGTTAATTATGCATACGAAGCGGGCTGTTTAATTGTTGCAAGCATGATGAATAAGAACAATGGAGATTCATATTACCCTGCAAGTTTTAAAAACGTTATGGCTATCGGAGCGACAGATACAGACGACAGCAGGTGCAGAGAGTTTACCTGGGGCGGTGGAAGCAACTGGGGAAAACATATAGCAGTTGTTGCACCGGGAAACAAGATATACGGCCTGGATTACAAAGATAATTTCAACTATGATGTTTACTGGAGCGGTACATCGCAAGCTACTGCATATGTATCAGGGATAGCCTCGGTTTTGTTGGGGCAGGACCCTTCCAGATCTAATATAGAACTGAGAGAGATAATAACATCAACAGCAGTTGATCTGGTTGGTGATCCAAGAGAAGACAAGTCCGGGTGGGACCAATATTACGGTTACGGAAGAGTTGATCTTTATGAAGCGCTGAATTACGGGAAATTTTCAAGCGGCAAAAAAGAACCTAAGGAAATCATAACTGAAGAAGAAGACAAAACTCCTGTATATGAGAATAGTAATGATGGAAACAGCACTCGAGCAAAGGCAAATGATCCGGGTTATGATAAAAAAAGGGATCAAGATGAAAACTACGATGATAAGAAAGCAAAGAAACCTAAAGCAGATGACAGGTAATTGACTAAGTAATTTGTTTTCAATTCCCTTAAAAAGAAATAATTTCAAATTTCACATGTTTGATATTGAATTATTCGAGAAAGAGTATAAGCTGCCTGATCTGTTCAGTGAGATCTTATATTATGAAGATACAATTTCCTCAAATGCTACTGCAAAAGAGATCTCCGAAAATAGAAACATGATTTTAGTATGCGATTACCAAAGCGGCGGAAAAGGCAGGTTTGACAGAAAGTGGGAATCCGAAAAGGGGAAGAACCTTTTGTTCACTTTGAAAATGAGTATCGATATCCGACCTGAAAAAAATTCCTCTATTGCTTTTTTCTTTTCATACTGTGTTTTTTCAGGAATAGTCAATTTCATAAAGAAATATTATCCCGCTATAAGCACCGAACCGATGAGCATCAAATGGCCTAATGACATATTATGGAATGACAGCAAAATTTGTGGTTTGTTAATCGAAACCAAAGGCAGCAGTAACGAGTTTATTATTGGCGTAGGAATAAATGTGAACCAAAAGGAATTTCCAAGCTTATTTAAAGCATCTTCTCTATCAAACATTATTGGTAACCAACTCAGCAGGGAGTATTTACTTTGTTCAGTTATTCAAGAAGTATCTCTGAATTTTGACTTAATCCATAAAAGGGATTATGTCGAAATCTTCAGACTATGGAAAAATTCGACTAAAATGATTGGGAGATCCTGTTCATTCTCGAAGGATGGGAATACACTTTCGGCTTGTAAAGTCATAGATTTACACGAAGATGGGAGTATAGAGTTAATGATAAATGAAGTAATGACTAGATCTTTTAGTGGAGATATAAAGTTGCTGGTAAACTACTAAGCAGATGTATGAATCTGACCTAAAATCGCTTGATTTTAGTTTATTTTTTAACTATTTTTGAAGTTTGAAATAAAAGGGTAGGTAGCGAAGTGGTTAAACGCATCAGACTGTAAATCTGACGGCTTATGCCTTCGGAGGTTCGAATCCTTCCCTACCCACGTAAGTACTTTTTTCTTGAGAATAAAATCAATTTCCGAAATATATTCTTCACGTTACAGGAAGTAAGAGTTTTTAGATTAATTCAGCAAAAGAAAATTATATTTTCTTCGTGCTGTTTCTTTGTTCTTTAAGGAGAATATTTTAAATGCTGATGTAGCTCAGTCGGTAGAGCACTTCCTTGGTAAGGAAGAGGTCACCGGTTCAATCCCGGTCATCAGCTCAGGCGAGCTTCAATGATTAAAGTGCGGGAGTAACTCAGTTGGTAGAGTCACAGCCTTCCAAGCTGTTGGTCGCGAGTTCGAGTCTCGTCTCCCGCTCAATAACAGGTTTCTGATTCAGCTTCGCAACAAGACAAATTTAATTTCAAATAACTAATGGCAAAAGACGGAAGATTAATATTGACGCTTGAATGTACCAATTGTAAAAACAGAAATTACAGTACAACAAAGAACAAGACGAAGCATTCAGGCAGAATAGAACACAAGAAATTCTGCAGGTTTTGTAATAAACGTACTCTGCATAAGGAAACTAAGTAATACGTCAGTGGCTCAATTGGTAGAGCAGCGGTCTCCAAAACCGCAGGTTGGGGGTTCGAGTCCCTCCTGACGTGCAACACTATCAAAAAGAAAATTCGTAAACCGGAGATTTTATATTGAAAAACAAAATTATTGGCTTCTTCACAGATATTGTTAAAGAAATGAAGAAAGTCACTTGGCCAAAAAGAGAAGAGCTTAAAGAGTCAACTATGGTTGTTATCATGACTTCGCTAATTTTCGCCGTCTTTGTTTATATTGTTGATAAGATCATCAACGAAGGATTGAAAATAATATTTTAATGAGTATGCCTGAAGAAAAGATCGAAGAAACACAGGAAAAAACTGCATCAGTTACCGATGAAAAAGCAGAAGTGCCTGCTGAAGAAAAAGCGTTGCTCCCTTCTCACAATCCGGATATGAAATGGTATGCGGTCCGGACAATAACCGGACATGAGAAAAGGGTTAAGAATTATGTTGATGGTGAAATAGCTGAGTTAGGGATTGAGAACAAAATAGCGCAGGTTCTGATACCTGAAGAAAAAGTTTTTGAAGTCAAAGGCGGTAAGAAGAAGATCAAGTATAAGAATTTTTTCCCGGGCTATGTGCTTGTAGAAGCTGTTTTAGATAAAGAAATTATCAACTTCCTTTCTCATGCTCCTTCAGTACTAAAAATGGTTGGGGACAAGAATGATGCAATAGCATTAAGAGATGACGAGGTCAAAAGAATAATCGGCAGAATCAATGATTCAGATGAAAAAGAGAAGATCGATATGCAGTTTGAAAAAGGCGACCTTATTAAAGTTGTCAGCGGACCGTTTGTCAGCTTTAACGGTACGATTAACGAGATAAATCTCGAAAGAATGAAAGTTAAAGTAATGGTCAGCATATTCGGCAGGAAAACTCCGATAGAGCTAGATTTTGCACAGATAGAAAAAGAGAAATAATTCTGTTTTTGTAACAGAATCTTTTAAACATAAAATTATTACGCACTCGCAACAATTAAAAAACACGTTCAAAAATTAAAACATGGCTAAAAAAGTAGTTGGATTTGTAAAGCTTCAGATTCCTGCCGGTCAGGCAACTATGGCTCCGCCAGTTGGCCCTGCTCTAGGTCAGCGTGGTGTTAACGGTATGGAATTCTGCAAGCAGTTTAATGCAAGAACTTCAAAAGACCAGGGACTAATAATTCCTGTAGTTATTACTGTGTATTCGGATAAGTCTTTTACTTTTATAACAAAAACTCCGCCTGCTGCAGTTTTGCTGCTTAAGGCAGCAAAGCTTGAAAAAGGCAGTCCGCAATCCAACAGAAACAAAGTTGGGAAAGTGAACAGCAAGCAGGTCGAGGAAATTGCAGCATTGAAAATGAAAGATCTGAATGCAAGAACTATTGAATCTGCAGTAAAGGTAATTGCCGGAACTGCCAGAAGCATGGGAATAACGGTAGAAGGATAAGAAAATGAAAGTAACCAAAAGAAGAAAAGAGATAAACAGCAAAGTTGACCTTAAGAAGGAATACTCGATTGCTGAGGCTGTTACCAAATTAAAGGAAACTTCAAAAACAAAATTCAATGAGTCTATTGATATTGCAATGAAGTTAGGCGTTGACCCAAGACAGGCAGACCAGCTTGTAAGGGGTACAGTTGCATTGCCGCACGGTACCGGTAAAACTGTAAGAGTGCTGGTTATTGCAAAACCTGAAAAACAGGAAGAAGCAAGAAATGCGGGCGCAGATCATGTTGGTTTTGAGGACTACCTCAATAAGATAAAAGAAGGATGGGCAGATATTGATGTAATAATTGCTGCACCTGATACTATGAGCGAACTAGGAAAGCTTGGAAAAGTACTCGGACCAAAAGGACTCATGCCGAATCCCAAAAGCGGTACGGTAACAAATGATCTTGCAAAAGCTGTAGCTGAAGTAAAAGCCGGAAGGATCGAGTTCAGAGTCGAAAAAGCCGGAATAATTCACGCCGCAGTTGGTAAGGCATCATTTGAGCCTAAACAGCTTGAAGATAATATTCACACATTCATAAACCAAGTATTAAAGATGAAGCCGGCAACCGCCAAGGGTGTTTATGTAAGAAGCGTTACACTTTCCAGCACTATGGGTCCGGGACTACCAATCAACAAAAATGAATTAGCGCATCATTAATACTAAAAATTTAAAGAGTAAATGAATAAGCAGGATAAAGAACAAGCGGTTCTAGAAATAAAAGAAAGACTTGATAATGCAGCCGGAATTTATTTAACCGATTTCAGCGGCTTAACAGTTGCCCAGACCAATGAACTGAGAGATGAGCTCTTTAATGCCAAGGTAGAATACAAAGTATTGAAGAACACTCTGGTAAAGAAAGCATTGGAACAGTGTAATAATCGTTTCAGTGCTCAGAATGACAAGATAAATGAATTCTTAAAAGGACCAACGGGGATAATATTTGCATCTGATACTGATCCTGTTACTCCTGCAAAGATCATTAAGAAGTTCTTTGACAAGGGCGAAAAACCAAAATTAAAATTAGCGTTGGTAGAAGATGTTGCTTACGAAAGCAAGCAATTAAATCAGCTGGCAGCACTGCCAACAAAATCTGAGATCATTTCCTCAATAATCGGCAGTTTACATGCACCGATATCAGGAATAGTCGGCTCTATAAATGCATTAATGAGAGATCTGGCTTCTGTTGTTGAAGAAGTGGCTAAGAAAAAAGCAAGTTAATAAAAAAATTCAATAAATAAGGAGATACATTAAAATGTCAGTAGTAGAAGAATTAGTAGAAAAAATCGGCAATTTAACACTTACAGATGCTGCCGAACTGAAAAAAGCTTTAGAAGACAAATTCGGTGTAAGCGCAGCCGCTCCAATGGTTATGGCCGGCGCAACAGGCGGAGCAGCTCCAACAGCTGCAGCAGAAGAGAAAACTGAGTTCTCAGTTGTATTGACCGAAGTTGGTGCTTCAAAGATCAATGTTATCAAAGCAGTTAAGAATGCTACAGGCCTTGGCTTAACTGAAGCAAAAGCATTGGTCGAAAGTGCTCCTAAGCCGGTAAAAGAAGGCATACCTAAAGCAGATGCTGAAAAACTGAAAGCTGATCTTGAAGCTGCCGGTGCAAAAGTAGAATTAAAGTAGTAAAACTTAATCTTAAGAATTCTATTCTAATCATAGGTTCTAACTGAAGCCTATAAAATCTAAAAATACTTAATTTCATAATTTTTTAGGCAAGCCGTGTCCTAACGGCTTGCCTATTACCTATTTATATTACCCCCGTCGGGAGGTCGAAAAAAATGCCAATAGACATATCTAAACTCAATTTCAACAGTGGACGCATCTATCTTTCAAAATCAGGCAAGCATCTTGATGCGCCGGATCTGCTTAACGTGCAGCTGCAGGCTTTTAAAGAGTTTCTGCAGGAAGATGTTGCTCCTAATGAACGCAAAGAAATCGGAATACAGGCTGTATTCAAAAGGAATTTTCCCATTACGGATTCCCGCGAAACTGCACTTCTGGAATTTCTTGAATATTACCTGGAAAAACCCCAATATTCAATTCGCGAATGCCAGGAACAGGGTTTGACATATGCCGTTTCTTTAAAAGTGAAGCTGAGGCTCTCAACTAAACCAAACAAAGAAGCAAAAGAGTATTCAAATGCTGTAGAGCAAGATGTGTATATGGGCAATATACCATATATGTCTCCTTACGGAAGTTTTGTGATAAACGGAGCTGAAAGAGTTATCGTGTCACAGCTTCACAGAGCCCCAGGCGTAGTGTTCAGTGAATCAGTTCATCAAAATGGAACAAAGCTGTATTCAGCCAGGATAATCCCGATGAAGGGCTCATGGGTTGAATTTACAACTGATATCAACAACTGTTTATTTGCTTATATTGACAGAAGAAAGAAATTCCCTGTTACTACAATACTCAGAGCACTTGGTTATTCAACAAATGAGGAGATACTTGAACTCTTCGGCCTGCTCGAGGTTGTTGACAGAAAAGACCTGAAAAATTACATGGGCAAGCAGCTTAGTGATGATCTAATAGATAAAGAAACAGGAGAATTGGTTGCTGAAAAAGCCGCTGAAGTTGATGAAGAGCTTATTGAGAAGATCAGTAAATCTACGATTACAAAAGTAAAGCTGTTTAAATCAGACAGGCCTTATGAAGAATCATTGATTGCCAATACCCTTAATAAAGATGCAGCTCAATCTGAAATAGATGCTTTGGAGCAAATATCTGAACAGCTTAGGCCCGATCAGGATGATGAATCTGCAAAAAACCTGGTTGATAAGCTTTTCTTCAATGAAAAGAAATATGATCTGGGTGAAGTTGGAAGATATAAGCTTAATTATAAACTCCACCTTGATATTCCCGCAGATAAAACAGTACTCACAAAAGAAGATATAATTTCTATTATAAATTACCTTGTAGAGCTTGAAGCGGGTAAAAAAGAGATCGATGATATTGATCACCTTGGCAACAGGCGTGTAAGGTCTATCGGCGAACAGCTTGCAGCACAGTTTAACGTGGGACTTGCAAGAATGTCAAGGACAATCAGAGAGAGGATGAGTATTCACGATGAAGAAAATATCACTCCTGGAAATCTTGTAAGCGCAAGAACAATTACTACCGCACTTGTTTCGTTTTTCGGCACAAGCCAGCTTTCGCAGTATATGGATCAGACAAATCCACTCAGCGAAATGACACATAAACGCAGAGTGAGCGCACTTGGACCCGGCGGTTTGACTCGTGAAAGAGCAGGATTCGAAGTTAGAGACGTTCATTATACTCATTATGGCCGCCTCTGCCCTATTGAAACTCCTGAAGGTCCGAATATCGGCCTTATTTCATCTCTTTGTACCCATGCCAGGATCAGTGATTTTGGATTTATTGAAACTCCCTACCGCAAAGTGAAAAACGGAAAAGTACTTAATGAGATTGATTACCTTTCTGCTGAGAAAGAAGATGATTTTATCATTGCACAGGCTAATGTTGATATGGAAGGAAGCAAAATAACTGAGAACAAAATAAAAGCAAGATACAAAGGTGACTTCCCTATTGTTAATCCTGAAGAAGTGCATTATATGGATATTGCACCTAATCAGATCGTAAGTGCGGCAGCAGCATTAATCCCCTTCCTGGAGCATGATGATGCTAACCGTGCGCTGATGGGATCCAATATGCAGCGCCAGGCAGTACCGCTCTTAAGACCCGAAGCTCCTCTTGTTGGAACAGGATTCGAAAAGAAAGTTGCAAATGACTCAAGAACCTTAATACTTGCAGAAGCTGATGGAGTTGTTGAGCATGTTTCAGCAGATAGAATTGTAGTGAAGTATGATATAGATAAAAACTCTGACGAAGCTTTACTGAGTTTCGATGACGGAGAAATAAAAGAATATAACCTGATAAAGTTCTTAAGAACCAACCAGGATACTTCAATTAACCAGAAACCGATAGTTTCTGTTGGCCAGCGTGTTAAAAAAGGCCAGTGTCTGGCAGACGGCGCAGCAACTGATCAGGGAGAATTAGCCTTAGGCAGAAGTGTTCTAGTTGCATTTATGCCGTGGCGCGGTTATAATTTCGAAGATGCTATTGTTATCAGCGAAAGGATCGTTGCTGAAGATGTTTATACATCACTTCATATTGAAGAGTATAATCTTCAGGTCAGAGATACTAAACGAGGCGAAGAAGAATTGACCCGGGATATTCCAAACGTAAGCGAAGAAGCCACTAAGGATCTTGATGAAGATGGGATTATAAGAATAGGCGCTGAAGTAAAGGAAAATGATATTCTAATTGGTAAAGTAACTCCTAAAGGTGAAACCGAGCCTACTCCGGAAGAGAAGCTTTTAAGAGCGATATTCGGTGATAAGGCAGGAGATGTGAAGGATGCTTCATTAAAAGCACCTCCAGGTATGAAAGGAATTGTAATAAGCAAGAAACTTTTCACAAGAAAACAAAGAGATACAGAGACCAAAAAAGAGGAAAAGAAGAAACTTGAAAAACTTGAGCAGGATAGATACGACAGCATTAATGAGCTAAACAGGAAACTTGCTGATAAACTAGGACATATTTTTGACGGAAAAGACTCTTTAGGGATCAGGGATATAGATGGTTCCATTGTAATTAGAGGGGGCACAACGATAAAGAAGGATACTTTCCATAAGCATCTCGAAAATCCGAATTTCAGGATAGATAATCTGGATGTTACGAATGATTGGACAAGTTCAAAAAAAGGCCAGACCCTGCTCCAGGCTTTATACAGAAACTTTAAGACCAGACTTAGCGATATAGAGGAAAAGACCAAACGCAGCAGGAACAAGATAGTACTTGGCGACGAATTGCCAACCGGCGTAGTTAAAATGGCTAAAGTGTACATAGCAAAGAAGAAAAAACTTTCTGTAGGTGACAAAATGGCTGGACGCCACGGTAACAAAGGTGTTGTTGCTAAAATTGTCCCCAGACAGGATATGCCGTTCCTTCCGGACGGTACACCAGTTGATATTGTTTTGAATCCGCTTGGAGTACCTTCGCGTATGAACCTGGGACAGCTTTATGAAACAGCTCTGGGCTGGGCAGCTAAGCTTCTTGGCTGCACATTCGCTACTCCCGTTTTTGACGGGGCATCGTTTGAGGACATAACTGATATCCTTGTTCAAACAGGTCTCCCAAGCAATTCCCGAAGCATATTGCATGATGGTCAGTCGGGAGAAAGATTCGACCAGATGGTAACAGTTGGCTACATCTATATGATGAAGCTTTCGCATTTATCAGATGATAAGATCCATGCAAGATCAATCGGACCATACTCACTTATCACACAGCAGCCACTCGGCGGTAAAGCTCAGTTCGGCGGCCAGAGGTTCGGAGAGATGGAAGTTTGGGCGCTTGAAGGATATGGAGCTGCATATACTTTGCAGGAGATACTTACTGTTAAGAGTGATGATGTTACTGGCCGCTCCAAGACTTACGAAACGTTGATAAAAGGTGAGAACACACCCGAACCACAGGTTCCGGAATCATTCAACGTGCTTGTAAAAGAACTCCAGGGCTTGTGCCTTGATATTTCATTAGACTAATTAAAATCTAAAATCATATGTTTTTTAAAAGAGATCAGAAAAAAGTAAAGAAGGTCTTCACAAAGATCGGGATAAACCTGGCATCAACGGATTCTATCATCAGGAATTCACACGGCGAGGTACTTAAACCTGAAACGATTAACTACAGAACATTTAAGCCCGATAAGGACGGCTTGTTTTGTGAGAAAATATTCGGACCTGTTAAAGATTGGGAGTGCCATTGCGGTAAGTATAAAGGCATAAGATATCATGGTATAGTATGCGATAGATGCGGTGTAGAAGTAAACCTCAAGAGCCTGAGACGCGAAAGAATGGGGCATATTTCTTTAAGTGTTCCCGTTGTTCACATTTGGTATTTCCGTTCAACACCAAGTAAAATAAGTTACTTATTGGGATTGACAAACAAGGAACTTGAAAGGATCATCTATTACGAAAACTATGTTATAGTGAATCCGGGACCAACAGAATTCTCCAGAAATGACCTGTTGACCGAAGATGAGTACCTGAATACATTAAACAATCTGCCTGAAGATCAGGAAGAGCTTGATGATTTTGATCCTAACAAATTTGTATGCAAGAACGGAGCTGAAGCTGTAAAAGAACTGCTCAGAAGAGTTGATGTTGACGGAGAAGTTACAAGACTAAGAATACTTCTATACGAAGAAACTTCGATACAGAAGAAACAGGACCTGATAAAAAGATTAAGGGTATTAAAGTCCTTCCAAAAAAAGGAAGGAAGGAAACAGAATAAACCTGAATGGATGATACTGGATGTTGTACCGGTCATTCCGCCCGAACTCAGGCCTTTGGTTCCTCTTGAAGGAGGACGGTTTGCAACAAGTGATCTTAACGATTTATACAGAAGGGTTATCATAAGAAATAACCGACTGAAGAGATTAATTGATATTAAGGCTCCCGAGGTTATTTTACGAAACGAAAAGCGTATGCTTCAGGAAGCTGTAGACGCATTACTTGATAACTCAAGGCGCGCGACTGCAGTTAAATCAGAAAACAGGCCGCTGAAGTCACTTTCAGATATACTTAAAGGTAAACAGGGACGTTTCAGGCAGAACCTGCTTGGAAAACGTGTTGATTACTCAGGCCGTGCCGTAATAGTAGTTGGACCTGAATTGAAATTACATGAGTGCGGTTTACCAAAAGACATGGCTCTTGAATTGTTTAAACCTTTTGTAATAAGAAGGCTTATAGATAGAGACCTTGTAAAAACAGTAAAAAGCGCAAAGAAGCTGATTGAAAGAAGGACACCTGAGGTTTGGGAAGTACTTGAAAATGTAATAGACGGGCATCCAATTATGCTTAACCGTGCCCCTACTCTTCACAGACTAAGTATTCAGGCTTTCCAGCCTATTATTGTTGAAGGCAAAGCTATCAGACTGCACCCGCTTGTTTGCCAGGCATTCAATGCGGATTTTGATGGTGATCAGATGGCAGTTCACGTGCCGCTTTCACCTGAAGCACAGTTGGAGGTTAGGGTACTTATGCTTTCAAGCCACAACCTTATGTCGCCTCAAAATGGTGAGCCAATTACTGTTCCTAACCAGGAAATCGTGCTGGGCTGCTATTATTTGACCAAATATAAAAAAGGTGATCTTGGTGAAGATAAGTTGTTTTCCAGTCCGGAAGAAGTTGTAGTTGCGCATAACAATGGCAAAGTTGGTCTGCATGCAAAGATAAAGGTCAGGATCAAAGGACAAATGATCGAGACAACAGTTGGAAGAGTCCTTTTCAATAATATCGTTCCTGAAGGAGCAGCATTTATTAATGAGCTTCTTACCAAAAAAGGAATTATCAAAAATATCGCGAAGGTGTTTAAGAGCGTTGGGAATAAAAAAACAGTTGAGTTCCTCGATGCATTAAAGGAAACCGGATTCCGTTTCGCTATGAAAGGCGGACTTTCTGTAAACCTTGATGATATTGTGATTCCTGAAAGTAAAGACAGGATAATTGAAGCAGCTCAGAAAAAAGTTGATGCTATTGAAAGATCAAGAATGAGGGGCTTAATCACCGAAGGCGAAAGATATAATAAAGTTATAGATATTTGGACACATGCTACCAATGATGTAAAAAGCGACCTGATGAGTACTTTAAGAACTTCAAGAGACGGATTCAATTCGCTGCATATGATGATAGACTCAGGAGCCAGAGGATCTCAGGACCAGGTAAGTCAGCTTGCAGGTATGAGAGGACTTATGGCTAAACCACAGAAAAGTATGACAGGACAAGCAGGTGAAATCATCGAGAACCCGATCATTGCAAACTTCAAAGAAGGGCTTTCAATCCTTGAGTACTTTATATCCACTCACGGAGCAAGAAAAGGTCTTGCAGATACGGCTTTAAAAACTGCAGATGCCGGTTACCTGACAAGAAAGCTTGTGGATGTATCGCAAGACGTAATAATTTCAGAAAACGATTGCGGCACAATCCGCGGTCTTACCGTTGAAGCTTTGAAAGACGGTGAAGATATTAAAGAACCTCTTGCTGAAAGAATACTTGGACGCGCAGCTCTTTCAAATATCGTTGATCCTCTTACAAGGAAAACACTTGTAAAAGCTGGTGAGATCATTGATGAAGATCTTGCTCAGGCTGTTTCAGAGACTTCTATACAGGCAGTCGAAATACGCTCCGTTTTAATGTGCGAATCAAGAAAGGGTATTTGTGCTAAGTGCTACGGAAGAAACCTGACAACTGGCAAACTTGTAGATGTCGGTGAAGCAGTTGGTGTTGTTGCAGCTCAATCTATTGGTGAGCCCGGAACACAGCTTACGCTCCGTACATTCCATATCGGAGGAACGGCAAGCAGAATTGTAACACAGTCCAGAATTCCTACCAAATTTGCTGGTAAGGTTAAGTACGATAGTATTAAAGCAATTAAGTACACAAATCCTGCTTCAACTGAGGGAGAATTCCATGTAACACACAGCCGTAATGGAATATTGCAGATACTTGACGAAAATAACCGACTTGTTTCAAAATATGACGTTCCTTATGGAGCTCATTTAATGGTAAATGACGGTCAAATGGTTGATAAAAACCATGTACTTTATGAATGGGATCCGTATAACTCAGTGATTGTTGCTGAGCATACCGGAACAATCAGGTATCTTGATCTTAAGGAAAACGTTAGTTATGCTGAGGCTCCCGATGAAACAACAGGTCATATTCAGAAAGTTGTTACGGAATCAAAAGATAAGACACTCTCCCCTACAATTCAAATTGTTGATTCAAAGGGCGACCTTATGAGTCAGTATATCATCCCGGCACATGCTCATTTACTTGTAAATGACGGTGAACCAACATTTGCCGGACAGATACTTGTTAAGATCCCCAGAGATACAGGTAAAACGAGGGATATTACAGGCGGTCTGCCAAGGGTAACAGAGCTCTTTGAAGCAAGAAGCCCCAACTCACCCTCAGTAGTAACTGAAATCGACGGTATAGTTGAGATCGGCTCGCTTAAGAGAGGCTCACGTGAAGTAAAAGTTAAGACGACTGATCTATCGATTGAAAAGAAATATATGATACCTGTTGGTAAGCATATTCTTGTAAGAGATGGAGATTATGTTAAAGCAGGAGAAGCTCTATCAAGCGGTTCGGTTGATCCACATGATATACTAAGAATTAAAGGCGTTGCCGATGTACAAGCATACCTTGTAAATGAAATACAGGAAGTTTACAGAATGCAGGGTGTGAAGATAAATGATAAGCATATAGAAGTTATAGTAAGACAAATGCTTCAGAAGGCAAGAGTTATCGATTCAGGTGATACCATGTTCCTTGAAGGTGATGTAGTTCATAGATTTAAATTTCTGGTTGAAAATGAAACACTCAGAAACAAGATCATGGTTACCGATAAGGGTGATTCTAACAAGGTGAAGATGTATGATATGCTTGACAAGAAAAAGGTTAAGGAACTTAATGCAGAATTGAAGAAAAAAGGCAAAGCGCTGATCGAATTCAGAGATGCTAACCCGGCAATTGCTAACCCGGTGTTACTGGGTATTACTCAGACTTCATTAACGACGGACAGCTTTATTTCTGCGGCATCATTCCAGGAAACTACTAAGGTGCTTACTGACGCTGCTATTGAAGGCAAAGTAGATACACTGCAGGGACTGAAAGAAAATGTTATCGTTGGACAGCTTATCCCCGCCGGTACAGGACTGAAAGCTTACAAGAACCTTATTGTTGTAAGAAAAGATGAAGCGGTTCCTGAAGAGAAGCCTAAGAAAGCAAAGAAAAAGAAAAAAGTTAAAGAAACTGCTGATGCCGAGTAATTAGCATTCGGGTTTTATTTAGTTAATTATATTAACCCCGGCATTAATTGGCCGGGGTTTTTTTATGAAAAACATAAAAGAATACTTCGATTATCTATACTCCCTTGAGCGGAGCGGTATGAAGTATGATCTGACCAATATCAGAGCTATTTTAAAGCATATTGGTAATCCGCACTTAGACTTTAGATCAATACATATTGCCGGCACGAACGGGAAAGGTGCAACCGCTTCATTGATCGCTTCAATGCTTATGGAGAGCGGCTTGAAGACAGGTCTCTTTACATCTCCTCATATTCTGAGTTTTAATGAAAGAATCCGTGTAAATTCAAAAAAAATCAGTAATAATTACATCAAAGCCTTTCTGAATGATAATATTCGGATTATTAAGAAAATTAAACCATCATTCTTTGAAGTAAACACTGCAATTGCATTCAAATATTTCGCTGATAAGAAAGTAGATGCTGCTGTAGTTGAGTGCGGGCTGGGAGGCAGACTGGATTCCACTAACATATTGAAACCCGATGTATCTGTTATCACGCAAATTGGAATGGACCACATGCAATATTTGGGCAATACTTTAAAGCAAATTGCATACGAAAAAATAGGAATAGTTAAACCCGGCACACCTGTTATTGTAAGTGATAATAATTCATCACTTAAACCAGTATTCAAAAGAGCAATACAAAATAAGTTATTACACTACTTGGGGGATAAAGCTTCAGATGTTCTTCGTTTACCGGTCACAATTCCACTTTCCGGTAAATTTCAAACAAGAAACATCGCCGCATCAACAATTGCAGTAAAGTTGTTTTGTGAGTCCAATGGACTTGAACTGACAGAGAAGTCTGTTTTGAATGGAATCAAATATGTGAAAAGAAATTCAGGTTATATGGCCAGACTTGAAACAATTAAGCATTCCGGAAGAAACTACATTTTTGATATTTCTCACAATCCGGATGGTATTAAGAGTTCTATAAATTCAATTAGTAAGAGAATTGATATAATTGTATTTGGTATAATGTCCGACAAGGATTACAGAAAAAGTGTGAAGGAAGTTTTAAAGCACTCAAAAACAATTGTTTTTACAAAACCCGCTTATGCCAGAGCACTGGAGCCGGAAGAATTGTATAGATCGAGTATTGAGTCAGGTTATAAGGGTCAAATGTTAGTCACTCATAGCGTTAAAGAAGCTGTAAACATTGTTAATGAAGTAAAGCCAGCTACAGTGTTATTTATTGGTTCGTTTTTTCTTGTTTCTGATGCAATAAAAGCTCTTAAATTTCAGAAATATTTCAAAAATTAGTCCTTGAATGGCTGTTCTTTCTTATTATCTTTCTGATATTGTTTCAACAATTTCTTGATCTCGTTGTTAAATTTCCTCTCAAATACTATCATTTTCGCAATTTGTTTCGAACTTAGAATGGATTTCATATCCACAACAAATTCTTCCCTTTTTGTGTTGATCTGTTCTTCAAGCTCAAGAAGCTGGTTTACAAGTGTATCCAATCCGTTGCCGCTTTCGATATTCTCAGTCATGAGCTTATATGTCTTTGCTCGCTTCTGATTAAGCTGCCTCATTGCTTTGCTGAATGATTTATATTTATCAATAAATCCTGTTTTAGCGGTCTCATCAAGCTCAAGTTTTTTGGTGAGCTTTTCAAGCTTAATATCCTCTATCTTATCCCTGAAATCATCCTGAGCATGAATTTTACCAACCGATAATGCAGCAAAGAAAATCACCGTAATAACTAAAACTATTTTGTATTTATTTCTCATATCTCTTATTGATAAAATTCATTTTTTATAAATTGCTGTTGATGAGTTCTTCCAGTAAATTATCTTTCTCATTGTCACTCAATCTCTTCAATTCATTTTCGGTCTCTTCATCAAGGCCCGCACCTTCACCGGTTGCAAAAACCGATATCTCATCGATATCAATTACAGCTACCTTTTCCGATTTCAGGTCATTAGAATTATTTTCATCCTGTTTTATTCTATTATCTTCCTCAACAAGGTCCTTTGTGCCGTCATTTAATGGTATTACATATTTCTTATCCTTCTGAATTTGTTTCGTCACCGGTTTATCTTCATTATCCGTAACATTCTTCTTTTCCGTTGACTCAGGTATCTTGTTTTCTAATTTCAAATCCTGTTTATTATGCTCTTTGACCGAAGAATCCTTTTGAATATTCTCCTTTTTCTGCTCGTCTTCTGTTATTTCAGGTGCAGCCTGCTTAAATGCAAAGTATATCACAGTTATTAAAATTACTGCTGCAACAGGAGCAAGGATTTTCCAAAATGAAAGAATTTTTTCCCAGGAGAATCCTTTCGACTGGTTTTCTTCAATTCTTTGATGAATCCTGGGCAGCAAAGAACTCCAATAAACAGGTGAAGGTTCTTCCTGCTTCACGTTTCTAACAAATTCCAAAGTGCTCTTCATTTCTTGATAGTACGTCATGAGTTCGGGAGAGGAACTCAATGCACTTTCAAGCAGATTTCTATTCTCCGGGCTTATATCTCCCGTAATGTAATC
>JAUQWT010000187.1 GCA_030835005.1 Ignavibacteria bacterium
GATCAAAGCGAGTCACCCGTACTTATGCCTAAAGGATTCTTCCAGGCAGAGCTTGGCGGCTCAACCGAAAGAGTTGCAAAGTTCAGTACTTATACCATTAACCAGCTTACGGCTCCGGCCATACTGCTCAGGTATGGCCTATCCCGCAATATTGAGCTTCGCTTAAGCGCGGAGTATATAATAACACGCTTGTCTTCAAGTGTTCCTACGATCTTAAGTGAAAGCAGTTCTGATGTAAAAGGAGTTTCTCCGCTTACTCTTGGCACAAAAATATTTCTTGCCCGCGAGAAAGGCGCTTTGCCCGATATGGCATTAATTCTCAGCCTGTCACTTCCTGTATTTGATAATTCTTACAAATCAGAATACGTCGGCTCAGAATTCCGCTTCGCCATGGCACATACGCTTGGAGATAGATTTTCGCTTTCCTACAATCTGGGAGGCGCATGGGATGGAAACCAGCCGAATGCAACCGGACTATACACACTTGCCTTTGGCGCAAGTATTGTAAGCAGGCTTGGAGTTTTTGCAGAAGTCTATGGATCCCTCCCGCAAAAATCTGAGCCCGATCACCGCTTCGATGCTGGCTTTACTTATCTCATTGCAAAGAATGTTCAGGCAGATGTTGCCGGCGGATTTGGCATATCCGAAAACGCACCCGATTATTTCATCGGCGCCGGCTTATCCTTCCGCTTACCTAAGTAATTTCCTGCTGTCATACCCGTCCCGTTTCAAGTACGGGATAAACTCCGTGAAGGATCCACATGAATAAAGTCAAAACCAAAACTGCCTCAAAGACACCAAGGCACAAAGAAAAAAATATCTGCTTCTGTAGAGACGGGTCGGTGACCCGTCTACTTTGCTTTTATTGTAGTATTTACTAACTTTGCCCTTCGGGGCGGGGGCTTTGAGCTCCCCTCCTTCCTAAAGGAGGGGAAGAAATCAAATGCAAAGCCGTTGATTGAGGGGTGGTTTCATCAATAACCAAAAACCCTTTTCCTCCAAGGCGCAAAGCACGCAAAGTTATTCATTAACCCCCCATTTATGGATCAATGCACAGTAGGCGAATGTACAGTACAGCACTCCTCTACAAATTTTAGTACAATTTCTTTTGGTGCTGAAAGCAGGTACCGGGCAAGTATCTTATATGTTTTATACCTGAGAATATTTAAGTAATATTCTTCGCTTTGACCGTCTTTTATTAAGGTAATATCATCGTCATCATAATCACAAATTGCCATAGCAAATTCGAATATTGCTCTTCGCTTTTCTTCATCAAGCACAAGTTTTTTCCCGCCAATGTCTGCTATCAGCACGTCGCCTTCCTGTATAATATTATTTTCGTGATCTTTTAGAGCATCGTTTTCTTTTTGCGAAGTCTTCCTCTGAGTTCTCTTACGGGTTGATTTATTTTCTGCCAAAAAACTCAACGCTTCCTTTTCAGTTAACTTCTTTTGAATCTCGTCTTGTTTTTTATTGTTTTTCATTTTTAAATTTATGTTTAAGTTCATATTTTTTTTGCTGTGCCACTACAATAACAGAACCAAAAGCCCGACGCAAAGTCCCTAAGACTCAAAGTATAGTGTGCACTTGCTTTTTGGTCATCCCCCCTTTTCTTCTAAAAAGCGGGGAGCACAAGCTACAGTCAAAGTTGATAGCAGATTGAACGATGTTAATATCCTTCGTTAATCTTTGTCGGGGGTTTACTGCTTCTGAATTCTCATAGCTCTTCACTGATAGTAGGAAGCAGTTTGACCCACCACTCACAACAGCCCGTATTTCTCCGCTAGCCGGATAGTTTCTTCAGTAACTATTCCATATCCGAGAAATGACCCCAGCCGTAATAGTTCCCATACTTCTTCCTGGGGGAGGTTTGGGTCCATATAGACTATCATATTTACGGCTCTTATCTTCATGAGTTCTATCTGAAGCCTCCACTTTTTTGTTATACTGATCTCCGGGCTGTCACTTTTTAATTCTGCATTATCAATGAACAGGTTACTAAGCTCATTGACCCGAAAGCCGCTTAATTTCAGAATTTCTTTTCCCAGCTTAACAGTATAGGTTTTATGGTTAACTGCCGGTACAATTTCACAAACCTGTTTTATAAGTGATTTTAGCATTTTGGAGTCGTCGAAAATTCGTTTTTTTCTTATCATAGGATTTTTTGATTTAAATGAATGTTTATTAGTTGTTTAAAATTGATTTATACATCCCTGTACATAATAAATATTTAGAGATTATTGTCGCAGAGCGCATCATGCTTATCTTTTCGGCGGCACATTGAATCGTTGAGCTCTCGAAGCAGATTCACTCGTATTTTCTAATCTCTATAATTTCACTTTTGCCTTTACGCCTCCTTTCTCTGATTGTCTGGCTTATGAGTTTTTTTCCTTCTTCCATCCTCTGTTTTACTTTTTTCTCTACTCTTGCCTTTAAAGGAGTGAAATTATTGGTTACTATGATCTTTTCTTTGGGTCCTCTAAGCTTCTGTTTTTCTTCTTCTTTTGAGAGCCGTCGAAATTCCGCATCAATTTCCTCAATTTCTTCTTTTTCGCCCGGTTCATATTCTATGGGTCCGGGTTCTTCAGCTTCTTGTTCATGCGGTTTTTTCTTACCGGAAAGATTTTCCTTCGGATCATCTTCATCAGGCTGATATTCACTGGGTTCCTTCAAATATTCTTCGCCGTAGAACTGGTCTATCATACCCATCTTGCTTCCGTGCAAAAGGTATTTAGACTTTTCGCGGTGCTCTTTCTCTTTCAATTTAGTTTTCTCCAGTGATTCCTCCATGCATTTTACTGCATACATTGAAGGCGCCTGTGGATTTTTGTACATTGCATTAAGCGTTCTTTCTTTTGTATGTTTCAGTTTGTAATAATTTATCAGATCTTCCCGCAGCTCTGTAGTCTTTTCATCTTCACCGGGGGGCGGATTGTCCCGTTGAAAGCAGAGACAAATAATATCATAAGTTTCTCTTGATATTCTCAGATTGTGACCATTAATACTATGTGTTTTGTATGTTCCGTATGCCATGTATTCAGTATTGAATAGCGTGATCAGAAACAAATGCCCGCCGTTTGCAAACGCTGTTTCATAGGGTCCCTGCGGATCAGGTATCTTTTCCGCCATGGCGCGCACTTTATCAAATCTGTCCCAGTTGTAAGCTATACCAAGCTCTGCCTCCATTATCCTGATTATATCGGTATTCTGTCTGCCCGAAAAGAGGAGTTCTTTAACCATCCGCACTTCACGGTCGCTTACGCTGCGCACGGGTGGATTATAATTCGGCACTTTGTAAAATCCGGGCACTTCTTTTTTCATCTCGCGGTATATTGTTGCCTTGCTGATGTTATACTTTTTCATCAGCTCCAGCTTCAAAAAGTTGAATTCGGTCTTATCCTTCTTCGCATGCAGGCTTTTCAGGAGTGTAATATCGCGGTTAAGCTCTTCGTTAAATTCTTTCATAATAATTATATGTTAATTTCATAGAATACTTCTTGTAGCGAATATAATATATGACAAAGGCATATGCGTATCATTGCATGATACTTTTTTCCAAAAAGTATTTATTTGCGATTTATTCCCGAAAATCAAAACAAAAGATGCCATCCGCCAATAGGCGGACAAGCAATGACACAAAGGCACAATCCAAAGCCCGACTCGAAGGCTCTAATACTCAAAAGAGAACTTAATTGCTTTTGTCGAATTCAAATAAGCTCCCCTACTTTTTTAAGGAAGGGAAGAAATCTACTGTTGCAAAGTGGTTGATTGAGGCCTGCCGGAGCGCCGGTCCCTGTCCCGTACTGGATACGGTGCGGCAAAGGCTTTTGATTTTACTTCTATTTTTGTCTTTGCTTTTCTTTGTGCCTTTGAGCCTTAATGGCATCTTTGGTTTTGCTTCTCATCACACATCTGATTTTACATAACAATTTGCACGTCACTATATAGACTACTCTATAAATCAACTATAATTAATAACTTCTACAGACCATTACACACTTTCATCAACAATCCCTCGAAAACTGCAATCTTGTGCCATTTTCGCCATATT
>JAUQWT010000188.1 GCA_030835005.1 Ignavibacteria bacterium
GTCACTTGAGCCTGCAGGCAGGCTTGGAATATTAATTGTTGAACCGGTTTGGACGCCGTTAACAAAATACTTCATCGGAACGTTTGTTTGACCGGCAGTACCGCCATTTGTTACTTTTGAGCGGATATTATAAGCAGTATTCACAGTGAAACTTCCGGGAAAGCTCAAATACGGTCCGGTATATACATCGTTTGCTGGGGGCGGACCAACGGCAAGAAGCGCTGTGTTCGCATTGACAATTCCGTATCCCATATTATTATTCCATGTATTGCCAAGATTAGGAAGCGGACCGGCTGATGTATAAGTGTATGCACCTCTCTTTTGGGCAGTCCTGTTAAGCCTTGCTCTTACTGTATCCCATGACTGTGTAGAATCTTTTGAAAGCATAAGAGCGCATACACCGGATGTGTTTGGTGTTGCGCTTGAAGTTCCATTAAACTCCTGAAAATAATTTCCTGTTGAATATCCGGGAGATCCCATTCTGTCAGTGGTATAGATCTTAACGCACGGCGCAACTACATCAAGTCCAGTGCCGTAATTTGCCCCCCACCAGTTTTCAAGATCGCAGCTTGAAGGGGATTTTCTCTGGTTACACGGGCTAACTCCTCCAACGGAAATTACAGTTGTTAGCGTTGAGGGCCAGCTCAGTGCACCATTTCCGTTTCCTGTTGCAAATACCCAAACGATGCCTTTACCATTCCTGCCGAGAGTTGTTCCGTCAAGAATAGCATTATCTGCTGCAGCAATCGGACTTCCGCCTCCCCATGAATTGCTGCTAATCCAGCAGTTGCCAAACGTTCTTACGCCTATCATTCCGTTCGTAATGGCTGTTGAGGTGGTACTTCCTCCTGAGTTAAAAATCTTTGCAGAAAATAATTTGCCGTTCGGGCATACGCCTGATACGCCAATACTGTTATTGCCTTTGGCTGCAACAATACCTGCACAGGCAGTTCCGTGATTATAATCATCAGTTCCGCCGTATGAACCGGCATAGTAGTTATATTGATAACCGTTCAATATGTTTACAGAAAGATCTTCATGTAAAGTATCAATGCCGGTATCAACTATTGAAACTTTGCATTGTGAAATGCCCTGAGTCTGGTTCCATGCGCTATCTAATCCCATATCATTATCAGCTGTTCCGTTTCCGGTTACAGGAATATTAGTGCCTGTATTTATTGCTGACCACTGCATTGGGAAGAATGCGTCATTTGGTACAAACTGAAGCAGGTTCGTGAAGAACATGCCCGGATCTGCGTAATTAACCATTCCGCTTGAATAAACTTCATTCGCATAATCAAGTGAAGATAAATTATCACTAACATTTATGCTAAGAATGAACGAAGGCCCGCCTGTAAGTTCAAGCTGCTGAATTATAGACATATTCTTGCTTTGCAGATACTGCTGGATCTGCTGCATATTGTAAGTAGGTTTGAATTGCACTATAATATTGTCTTCGCAGCCCATCAGTGTGTTCTTATTTCCCATTCCTTCTCTCATCCCAAAAACGGGAGAAGCAATCTCAACCTGTGAATAGTTCTTAACCTGGTTAATTATGTTGTTTATCGTAACGTTATCCGTTGTCGACCGTAATTTTACAAGCTGTCTGATATCATTATTCTCATACGAAAAATCTGCAGGGATTTCTCCGAATGAACTGATCATGTTTATGAAATCAGCCTTCGGCATAACCTGCTTCAACTTTATATATATCATATCAGGTTTGTGCACCAAATAATACCTCTGACCCTGATAATAATAGTAATCTGTGATATTGTTTGCGCTTGCTCCTGTATTGAAATTATTCCAGCCAATTGAGCTTAAGCCTGTGGCCAAAATTATCAGCACAAGTAGTTTAGAAAAGTTATTCATTGGTTTTCTCCAATAGTTATTAATTAAGTTTATTCAAAAATAATTTTCTTTTATTCTGTAATTAGTTAGAAATAAATAGATCAATTGTGAATAAATAAACGGAGGGTATTGAAGTGAGAGCTCCATTTCATTTCAACAAAATGCCCGGAAAATCTGATTGAAATAAAACAAAACTGAATTCGTTTAATCCAGTTTCATGATCAGGTTTGACTTCAAAATTAGTTTTTCAAGACATGTATAACAACAAAATTGCCTCTTTTGTATGTAAAAGTCAAGATTAAATTCAGGTAATTTCAGAATATTAAAAGATTCTCAAGCTCTTGTTTTGAGATTTCCGTCAAGCTTTCGTAATCAAAAACTTTTTTTATATTATTGATAATATGTGTATTTACGATGCTTAGAGACAGTTCTTTTCCGGTTAAGACTTTCATGCTTGTTACTCCTTTGTGAAATATTCCGCAGGGTATTATGTTACTGAAATAAGACAGTTCATTATTTACATTCAATGCAAGACCGTGCATGGTTATCCATTTTGAGACTTTGATCCCAATTGCGCATATCTTTTCTCCACCTACCCAAACACCTGTATATTCTTCTTCCCTGTGTGCCTTGATGTCAAATTCAGATAGTGTTTTTACTACAGCTTCTTCGAGATCGCGCAGGAAACGGTGTGTATCTTTATAATGATCATTCAGATCAAAAATCGGATAAACAACCAACTGCCCTGGTCCATGATACGTAATATCTCCGCCGCGGTCAATTTCATAGTAAGAAATGCCTCGCGATTTCATTTCATCATCACTGATTAGAATGTGATTCCTATCCCCAGCCTTGCCAAGTGTATAAACATGATTGTGTTCTACAGAAATTATCACATCAGGCAATTGTTTCTTTTGCTTAAACAGGTGTATCTTCTTCTGAAAGTCCCAAACTTCTTTATAATCAGCTTTGCCTAAAATTAAATGATATGCTTTCAATTCTGCTTGAATTTCAATTGTGGAACAAGTTTAACTTAAAAATGTTTTAAGTAATATTCACTAATGAATCTATGCTGAAAACTGTTTCAAAATCATCAAGCCTTTGTGAAATCGAGATATTAACTCATGCTATTTTCTTGGCAAAATAATCAACAGGAACTCTTTTGTTCGGGATTAAGTATAATTTACTGTTATCTGCTATATTTATATGTATATTGCGGGGTTTATTTAATAAATAGCTTGATTTTGAAGATTGCATATTTTATATTAATGATCGAATTTGGTTTATCAGCAAATTTTATAAGGAGAAGACAGTAATATGAAAAGAATTTCTATCCTACTATATATTCTTCTTGCTTTCATTTCACTCCAGTATTTGGCCGGCTGCGGTGGTTCAGATATAGATGAAGAAGAGAGTGCGGAAGTTAAGAAGAAGAAAGATTCAACAGGTGTATACCTTGCTTTGGAAAATGCACGAATACACTATACAAAAGCTCTGCAGTTTAACGAACAGGCTGATTCAAAATCTTCCGGTGAGGAATTTGAAGCAGCTTTAAAAGACCTTAATAAGATCGATACAAAAAATCTTGAAAAGCACTATACCTGGGAGAAAGATTATAAAGAGCTTGCCAGTGGAATTGTGCAGGATTATATAACTGCACATAAGGATCTGAAAGATAATAACAAAGTATTCAAACTTGCTGCAAAACTTGGAATAAAATATGAAATTGTTGAAAAGAAATCTTTTTCAAACAGCTTTAACCCTGATGAATTGCCAAGATGTAATGACATTCCGCTTGTGGAAAATGGTCCTGTACAGGATTACATAAATTACTTCACAGGCACAGGAAGAAAATACATGGATAAATGGCTCTACAGGCTTGGGAAATATTCCAACCTGATGAGAGCGATCTTAAAGGAAAATAATGCACCTGAAGAGCTGATATATCTTTCAATGATCGAATCCGGTTTAGACCCGAAGATCAGCTCATGGGCGGGAGCAATAGGTTTATGGCAGTTCATGCCTACAACAGGCTCTGCATACGGCCTTTATTATGACGGATATACTGATGACAAACGAGATCCGGAAAAGGCCACTGATGCAGCAGCAAGGCATTTAAAGGATCTATATAAATCCTTTGGAGACTGGTATCTCGCAATGGCATCTTATAATGCCGGTCCCGGAAGAATTACCGGTGCTATAAAAAAGTCCGGTTCAACCGACTTCTGGACTCTGAGGGAATACCTGCCAAAAGAAACAAGGAACTACGTTCCTCAATATATTGCAGTTGCGCTCATCTGCCTTGATCCTCCAAAATACGGATTTAACGATGTGGAATGGGGAACACCAATAGAGTATGACAGAGTTTTGATTAAATCTGCTATAACTGTGGATAAAATCGCTGAGCTTTGCAATACTGATGTAGAAACTATCCGTGATCTTAACTCTCAGATGTTAACTGAATCAACGCCGGTTTTTGAAGACGGGTATTTGATCAAAATACCAAAAGGCAAATTTAAAGAGTTCAGCACTAATTACGAAAATGCAGGTGATATTGAAAAATACAGCTATAAACCGACTTTCGAAGGTAATGAAGGTACTGCTTCATTAAATCATGAAGAGACATTTTCATATTATAAAGTAGTAGATTATAAAGTTGAGGACACCCGTTATATTATAAGCACCACTAACCGCGAGCTTGTTTTCCACAATATTGCCGAAAAAGAAGATCTTTATAATGTATCGCTTAAGTATTCAGTTCGTCCGTCTGATCTGAGACTATGGAATAATTTAGGATATGGTACTTATCCTAAAACAGGAGACAAGCTTTCAGTTTGGCTGACCAGGGAAAAGTACAAAGAACTCTACGGCATAAAAGAGATAGAAAAGAAAGAAGAGAACCTCACTGAAGTAGTTGAAGAATACAGCGAAGAGACAGGCACTACAAATACAGAAACTCCTGTAACGGAAACACCCAAAACAGAAACACCAGTTGAAAGCAATGAAACCACTGAGAAAAAAGATGAGAACATACTTGTTAATAAAGAGCACAGGAATGATAACAGCACAGAAGAGAAGAATTCTGAAGAACCTGATGTAAAAAAGGAAGAAAAGAAATCAGATAAAAAAACTGATACAAAAAAGAAAAACCAAAGCTACCAGACTTACACGGTAAAAGACGGAGATAATTTATCCGGAATTGCAGACAATTACGATGTTGACGTTTCAGATATTAAAGAATGGAACGATTTGGAAAGTGATAAAATCCTGGTAGGGCAAAAGCTTAAGATTTATTCAGATAAGAAAGTTAACTCTTCAAGCAAGAAAGCAAAGACTTACACTGTAAAGGCCGGAGATAACTTAACTAAGATTGCAGATGCAAACGGTGTATCTGTTGCAGATATCAAGGATTGGAATGATCTTGAAAGTGATGTCATACAGGAAGGACAGGTATTGAAACTCTACCCTGCCAAAGAAACTACTAAGAAGGACACCAAGAAGAAGGAAAAGAAATCCAAAACCAGTTATCACACAGTAAAAAAAGGCGAGACTCTTGGAAAGATAGCAGATAAATACGATGTTACAATTGCGGATCTGAAGAAATGGAATAAGATAAAGGGCGATACTATTGAAATTGGGCAAAAGCTGATAGTAAAAAAATGATTTGAATAAAAAGTAAATAAGTAAAAATAAAAAATAGAAGCCGCTTTAGAAATAATGCGGCTTTTCTAATATGCAGAAAGAAGAGATAGTTCTTAAGATCGCCAATGAAACTGATTCTGAAAGGATCTCTCAGCTTGTGAACTCAGTTTACCGGGGTGAAAACTCCAAAAAAGGGTGGACTACGGAAGCCGGGTTCTTAAGCGGTATAAGAATTACCGAAGAAAGAGTTAAGGAGTTAATTGAACGCAAAAACGATGTGATTATTCTCGCAGTAATGAATGGAAATATCATAGGATGCGTTCACCTCGAATATATGGGAAAGTATTCTTATTTGGGAATGCTTTCAGTTGATGTAAATATTCAGGCAAAAGGAATAGGCAAAATATTGATTTACGAATGCGAGCGGTATACAAGAGAAGTTTTTGGCTTGAATGAAATCAGAATGAAAGTGATTAGCAGAAGGACGGAGCTAATTGAGTATTACAATCGCCGCGGTTATACAGAAACTGGAGAGCTTGAAGAATTCGGTGCGCGAGGCGATACTTTTGGTGATACTAACGATAAGCTCTATTTTGCTGTACTCATGAAAAAATTGTAATCTCAGTTTCCTTTAAGAACGGGTGGATTTTACTTTCATGCAGGCTTTTTTAATTAATTGATTATATAGCACAAAATCGGTATTATTGATAACTAATCCAACAAAAAATCAACCTAATACAATATGAAAAAATCATTTTTGGGTACATTTATTGCAGTTGTAATATTTTCGTTTACAGCGTGCAATAAAGGGGGCGGCGATGAGATACTCATCGGGGAATATGGTTCGCTCACAGGTTCTGAGGCAACCTTTGGAATATCATCAACAAACGGATTGAAGCTTGCTGTTGAAGAGATAAATGGTTCAGGCGGGCTTTTAGGCAAAAAGATAAAGCTTATTACATATGATGACCAGGGTAAACCCTCAGAAGCTCAAACGGTTGTACAAAGGCTCATCAAAAATGATAATGTAGTTGCCGTTATTGGAGAGGTAGCTTCATCACGCTCGAAAGCTGCGGCCCCTATTTGCCAGCAGAATAAAATTCCGATGATCACACCGGCTTCAACTAATCCGGAAGTTACTGCAATTGGCGATTATATTTTCAGAGTTTGCTTTATAGATCCATTTCAGGCAACTGTACTTACCAAGTTTGCGATCAATTCTTTAAAAGTTAAAAGAGTTGCGATCTTAAAAGATGTTAAGAATGCATACAGCACCGGTCTTGCGGATTTCTTCGAAAAAGAATTCAAAGCAGCAGGCGGAGAGATCGTAGAAATACAATCTTACTCAGCAGGAGATAAAGATTTTAAAGCACAGTTAACTGCGATTAAATCAAGGAATCCGGAAGCAATATTCATTCCGGGATATTACACCGATGTTGGTTTGATAGCTATCCAGGCAAGAGAAATAGGAATTACAGTACCGCTTTTTGGCGGAGACGGCTGGGAATCTGAAAAGCTAACTGAAGGCAAAGCAAAAGATGCGCTTGAAGGATGCTATTTCTCAACACATGTCTCAACAGAAAATCCGGATCCCGCTGTGCAGAATTTTATAAAGAAGTATAAAGAAAAATATAACATGATGCCAGATGCTATGAGCTTCTTAGCTTATGATGCGGGTATGATCATGTTTGACGCTATAAAACGCGCAGGTTCAACTGACGCTGAAAAGATAAGGAACGAACTTGCAAAGACCAGGGACTTTGGCGGAGTAACAGGTAAGATCTCGATCAATGATCAGCGTAATGCAGTAAAACCGGCAGTAATTCTCGAGATCAAAGGCGGACTGTTTAAGTATAAAGAAACAGTACAACCGTAA
>JAUQWT010000189.1 GCA_030835005.1 Ignavibacteria bacterium
TCAATAAAAACTGCATCGTCTGCTGTCATATCAAGCAGACCGTCAAGGTCATGTCTGTTTATCCTGCTGATATATTCTTTTACGATCTCAATTGCATTCTCCCCTGATAAACCGGTTTCGATCTGAACTAAACGGGTTTCATTGAGTATTCCCAGGTATGTTGGCTTCAGTTCTTTTTCTGTTACTCTGAAAGATGCCTTCTTTACATAGAATGCTTTTGCTCCGGGTGCGCTTGATACTATATGCCTCAGCTCCGTTCCAAAATAATGCAGGGCAACGCCATCCTGCACACCGTAACCGCTATCGATCTCGCCGGAAGAAATCATCTTTCTGTATGCTTTCCTTAGTTCTCCGCGCTTATCATAATGCGGACAGAAACTTCCTTCGAGGAATCCGAGACAGCCAACTCTGCGCCAAATGTCATCTTTTGGATTTTTAAACCCGTCTTCAAACCAGCAAATTGCTCCTGCGCTCATACCACTTAAAATGATACCCTGCTGCCAGGCTTTTTTCATGATGCGGTCTAAACCGGCTTTGCGCCAAACCTGCATTAAGAATCTGGGACTGCCGCCGCCTACGAATATCATGTCCTGGCTTAGAATCATTTGTTCAAGTTTTCTGAACGGGATAGGTTTTTTTGAAAGCGAAAGGTGTGCCGGGTTACAGCTGAATTTCTTATATGCACGGTAGAATTTCGCAATATAATCTTCGTGATCGCCCCCGGCTGTAGGGAGGAAAAGAACTTTCGGTTTAGCTTTATTGGTCTGCAGCAGAATGTACTCATCAAGAAGAAGATTATCCGGCTGATCAGAGAATCCGCCTCCGCCAAGAGCAATTATCTGCCCATGGTTTTCTTTGGTAACATGCCTTTTTAAAGTAGATGAAATTTTGCCCGTAATTTTTGAAATAGATTTCAACATTGTTTCGTAAAGCCCGTCAAATTGAATTTATATTTGGCAAAATCGTCATAAATTGGCAATAATTAAAGGTTATAAATATTAATATTTTATATTTATTTTTTGTACAGTGTATGAAACCGTTGAAACAATTTTAATGATTTCTTAATTTTTTTCCCACGGATGAATCCGTGGGCTAACGGATAAATCCAAGGGCTAACGGATAAATCCAAGGGCTAACAAATAAATTCATAGGCAAGCGGATAAACACGCAGGCTAACAATTAAAACCATAAGCTAACGCTCAATCACATAAAAATGTCAATACATGAAAAATATGATTTCAAAATATTGGACATGAGCCATTTTGTAGAAGCCGCCGCGCTCTGGAAGCAAACAGAAGGCTTGGGGCTGATAAATGATTCGGTGGGATCAATAAAGAACTATCTTCTGCGCAACAAAGGGATGAGTTTTGTTTGTATTGAAAGCTCAACCGGAAAAGTTGTGGGGACGAATCTGGCCGGGCATGATGGAAGGCGGGGATATATGTATCACTTAGCCGTTAACAAAGAACACCGCGGGCATGGAATTGGTAAGACTCTTGTAGAGATGAGTGTGGAAGCAATTAAGAAAGAAGGCATAACAAGATGCATTATAATGGTAAAAACCGGCAATGATGGCGGACATGAGTTTTGGGAAAGTATAGGGTGGAAAAGAAGAGAGGATTTAAACGCCTATTCGGTTGATTTGTGAATCTGACAAAGAACTAATTTCTAATTACGCATTAGCCGGAATTATTTGTTAAACCAATTTATTGAAAATATTTTATGAAAGTACTACTACTTTTTGCAGCCATATTCAGCTGCCTTAGCATTTTCCTGATTCAGGATAGTTATTCTGTTACAGGTAAAAATAACAACCCGGGTGATTCTACTTTACTTAAATTGACGGCGGAAATACTTGAAGTCATAAAAGCAAGGAATTACGCTGACCTTGCAGAGTATTTTCATCCGGAATCAGGAGTCCGATTTTCACCATATGCATATATTGATACTGCAGTGGATCTGGTATTTACAAAGAAGTCTTTTTACAAGGAGTTTAAGACAAAGAGTACTTCAAAACTCATTTGGGGATACTTTGATGGCAGCGGTGATACAATCAGGTTAAGCATAGATGATTATTTCAAAAGGTTTGTTTATGATGTTGATTTCTTGAATGCAGAGAAGACCACAGTTAACAGCAGTACTGCTCATGGTAACACTATAAACAACATAGCTGCCATTTATGACGGTTTACATTATACAGAAAGTTACTTTTCGGGGTTTGATGAGAAATTCGGCGGAATGGACTGGCGGGCTCTGAGACTTGTATATAAAGAACATGAAGGGAAATACTATTTGGTTGGGATAATTCATGATGAATGGACGATTTGACTTGGAATAACAGAATTGCGAATTTGGACTTCAAGAAAGTTTTTTAGTGTTAATTAGAATGTAATGGAGAGAGAATGAAATCTGAGATTATTATCAGACAGAAACAGGCAAGAGTGCTTCGCGCTTTCAGAAAGATACACAGAACAACTGGCGCAATTTTGTTTTTATTTTTCTTTTTTGTTGCAATTACCGGACTTACTCTGGGGTGGAAAAAACACACCGGCGGGCTCATTCTGCCAAAATCATATAATGGAACATCAACCAATCTGAAAGACTGGCTGCCATTGGATAGCCTGCACAAGATTGCATGTAAAGTGCTGCATGATTCAGTATCCAAAGACCTTTCGCCTGAGCTTGAAAGGATTGACGTAAGAAAAGATAAAGGAATGGTGAAGTTCGTTTTCATAGACCATTACTGGGGAATACAGCTAGATGGCGCAACGGGAAAGTTACTGCATATTGAAAGAAGGCGTTCGGATTTTATTGAAAATCTGCATGATGGTTCTATACTTGATTACTATTTTGAGACAAGCTATGAGCAGATTAAACTGGTTTATACAAGCATAATGGGAACGGCCTTGTTAACTTTTACAGTAACCGGTTTTTGGCTATGGATCGGGCCAAAAAGAATGAGAAGGAAAACTCAAGGAAGAAAGAGAAATAAATGATAAAGCATATAAATCTTGTGGAGACGATCTTGTATGTAAGTAACCAGGACAGAAGCTGCAAATTCTATGAAAAAATATTCAGGAAATCACCCGACCTAAATGTACCGGGAATGGCTGAGTTCATAATTTCCGAAAAATGCAAGCTGGGTCTAATGCCAAATGACGGCATTGCCCGGATATTAGGTCAAAAGACTCCGCACCCTGCAAGCGGTAATGGGATACCGAGATGTGAGCTGTATTTTTACGTTAATGACGTTCAGATGGAGTATGATAATGCTGTGGCCAGCGGTGCAGTTGTGATAAGCGCCATAGCCAAAAGGAACTGGGGTGATACAGTGTGTTACTTTGCAGATCCAGACGGGCATATAATCGCATTTGCACAAGAAGAATTAAGTGTTAGAAAATAGAAATAAAAATCTATGAATATAATTACGGAACTTAATGAGGCAATTGAACATCAGCTGAAGAGGTATCTTGATAATTTCGTTCAAAAAAACTGGGGTATTTTTGCCGGAATGCTGGATGAAGATTTCACTTACTTCAGTGACAACTGCACATTGTGGAATAAATCTGAATTTGTAGAGTTCATGAAGAAAGACAACTGGATACCGCTTGGTGAAGGTTATAGATACAGTGACCTCTCGGTGCATGGTTCAATGTCAGGAGATTTTGCACTCGCAGCCTACAAAGTTGAATTTACAGGCACATCAAACGGAAAACAAATGAACATTTATGCAATTGAGTCAACTGCATTTGTAAAGCATGATTCTATTTGGAAAGTCATCCATAGTCATGCAAGCAACAAGACTTGAAAAGTAACAGCGATAAAATAACCGCTGCGGATCCAAAAGGATGGGTATTATATGACGGTTACTGCGGATTCTGTTCATGGTGGATTCCGTTTTGGAAGAAGACTATAAACAAAACAGGATATGATATTGCCATGCTGCAGGATAAATGGGTGCGCGATGAGGTGAAATTGCCTGAAGAACCGGTTAACAAAGATATTGTTTTGCTATTTGCAGACGGGAAAAAACTTGTTGGCGCAGACGCGTATATATTCGGCATGCGGGCTGTCTGGTGGTCAAGTCCGATTGGATATTTGCTCAGCTTGCCCGGTTTAAAACATTTGACGTGGTTATTTTACCGCTTGTTTAACCGCAACAGGCTCCTGGTTTCCAAAGTGTGCAGGCTAAAGCCTGAAATAATAGTTTAAGTCAAGATGATAGAGCCAAACAAAAAGAATACTATAAAAAAAATATTTTTCAACAAGATCGTTTCTGCGTCTATATTCTGCCTGCTTATAAGCTGCCAAAGCAGGAACATTTCCTGCAATGCTGATTCAAAAGCAGACATAATAGAAGAACTCAAAAGCGAGATGGCCAGGCAGCAAATGACCTCAATCTCGTTTGCCGTTTTCAAAAATGAAAATCTGATATTAAATAGCGCCTTAGGGTATGCAGATATAAACACCGGAAGGAAAGCAACAACCCAAACACGATATTTAGTAGCTTCAATTTCTAAAACTATCACCTGTACTGCATTAATGCAGTTATATGAACAGAATTTATTCTCATTAGATGATGACATAAATGATTTCCTCCCGTTCACAGTGCGGAACCCCTCATATCCAAATGATAAAATTACAATCAGAATGCTGCTGGCACATTATTCAAGTATTTCTGATGAATACCAGAATAAACTTGACCTGTATTGCTATGGATATGACTGTCCAATGAGCCTTGAAGAGTATTTTGATAATATATTCTCACCGGGGGGCAAGTATCTTTCAAGGGAGAATTTTTCAAAACACAGGCCGGGAACAACAGCAGATTATAGTAATTTAGCGATGGCGCTTGCCGGCTATTTGGCAGAAAGAATCTCAAAACAGCCCTTTGACGCCTATTGCAAAGATCATATTTTTCTTCCTTTAGGAATGACAAGATCAGAGTGGAGGCTCTCAAATATTCCACAAACTGAACTTGCTATCCCATACTCAGATTACCTGACATCCTCCAATCCCCAATATACCTTTCCTGATTATCCTGATGGTGGACTAAGGACAACTGCCGAGGATCTCTCCAAATTCTTAATGGCATTTGCAATTGACGGCCGTTACAATAACACTCAAATTCTGCAGCCTGCAACTGTTGACTTAATGAAAACACTTCAGTTTGGGAGTGATGAACAGGCATTGGCTTTTTATTACATCACAATAAACGGGAATAGAGTGATCGGGCACAACGGCAGCGAAATGGGTGTGACTACGGAAATGTATTTAGATCCAATTCGCAAGACCGGAGTGATCATTTTGAATAATAACGATGAAACAAATTTGGAAAGATCATTATCCCTTTTATTCAATTACGCGAACAATTATTGATTCCGCTTGTATCAATTATAGCAGAGCAGCAGATAAAATTGATCTCTATATGCAGAAAATGCGACTCGCCGGAATTGAAATTTGTTTAAACCAAACTCTAAAAACAAAGAACCTAATGGCTATCTCATTATATTTCAATGGTCAGGCACTCTTATTTTCATTTATTCATCTGTAACAAAGAATTATATTGCAGGGAATACAGGAGGTTTTGGAAACGTTCAGGCCTTTACTGCAATTCAAATTAACGAGCAAATCAAAAACACCAATATGAACCAAACAGGATATGATATACTCCACGACCCAAGGAGAAACAAGGGTACAGCCTTTACTATAGAAGAAAGAAAAAAATACCGGCTTGAAGGGCTGCTTCCTGAAGTAGTCGAGTCATTAAAGACTCAGCTTCTCAGAGTAAATGAACAGCTAGAGCATTTTGAGCGCCCGCTGAACAAATATGTGTACTTGCTGCAGCTGCTTGATAACAATGAGACCCTGTTCTTTAAGACAATCATGGATAACCCTGTCAAATATATGCCCATAATTTATACACCAACAGTTGGCGATGCCTGCATACAGTTTGGTCATATATTCAGGCGCCCGAGGGGGATGTACATATCGATAAATGATAAAGGAAAAATAAAGAATATTCTGAAAAACTGGCCGCAGGAAGATGTTCGTTTTACGGTTGTAACGGACGGAGAGCGGATATTAGGATTAGGTGATCTTGGCATGAGCGGCATGGGGATTCCTATCGGCAAGCTTTGTTTATACACTGCCTGTGCAGGGGTACCTCCTGAGTACACTTTGCCTGTAGTTCTTGATGCCGGAACAAACAACGAGACTTTGCTGAACGATCCGCTTTACCCTGGCTTAAGACAAAAGAGAGTAAAGGGAAAAGTATATGAAGAGTTCATTGATGAATTCGTATATTCTATGAATGAAGTCTTCCCGGATATATGTATTCAATGGGAAGATTTTGCAGGAACCAATGCGATCAGTATCCTGGAAAAATACAGAGAGAAAGTTTGCTGTTTCAACGATGATATTCAGGGCACGGCAGGCGTTATAGTCTCAGGAATGCTGACGGCCTGCAAAATAACTTGCAAGCCGATAGAAGAACACAAGTTCCTATTCCTTGGTGCGGGAGCAGCGGCGGTTGGCATTGCCGATCTGACAACAAAGGTGCTGATGGAGCTAGGCAAAACAAAGGAAGAAGCATACAGCAATCTCTGGCTTTTTGATAGCAACGGATTAGTAGTCAAATCCCGGGAAGATCTTAAAGAACACAAAAAACCGTTTGCAAAAGACCATGAATTCATTGGAGACTTCCTTGAGGCTATCCGTTCGATCAAGCCAACGGCGATAATCGGGCTCAGCACGCAAAAAGGGGCATTTACCAAAGAGATGATAGAGTTGATGAGCGAATTGAATCAGCGTCCTATCGTGTTCCCATGTTCAAATCCAACCTCACGCTCTGAATGCACAGCGCAGGAAGCTTATGACTGGAGCGGAGGAAAAGCAATTTTCGCAAGCGGAAGTCCGTTCAGCCTGATTAACAAATCAGGCAAGATAAGCTATCCAAGCCAGGGGAATAATATCTATATATTTCCTGCAATGGGCCTGGCTGTATATGCAACAAAGTCAAAACGCGTTACAGACGGAATGTTTATTGCAGCTCTTCATTCTCTATCGAACCAGGTAACGAAGAGCGAAATTGAGCGGGGCCTGATATTCCCGCCAATTCAGGACATATTAAATGTGGCTGCAAAAACTGCAGCAGATATAACTGAGTATATTTTCGAAAAGGGGCTTGCACGTATAGAAAGACCGGCTGACATTGAGTCATTTATAAGAAGCAAGATGTATAAACCGGAATACCAATAATAAGCACAGACAAATATTTTTTGATGAATACAAAAGAATTTATCCTTGAGCAGCTTGAGACCTGCCGCAGTAAGAAGAACGGATGGTGTGTTACTTTGAGCAATGCCCTGGCCGGGCTTTCGGCTGAGGATGCAATAAAGAGAATTGCCGGAGATACTCATTCAGTTCACCAGATTGTCAATCATTTAATATTCTGGAATGAAAGATGGCTCATTCGGATGGGCGGAGAAGTCCCTCCGAAAATGGAAATAGAAAATCCTGAAACGTTTTCAGAAAGCGATTTGGATGATGCTAAATGGAGAGAGTCTGTAAAGAAACTGGATTTGATCCTCTGCGGGTTTGAGGAAAAACTAAGAAGTATGAGCGAAGCTGAGCTCTCTAAGGAAGCTTTTCACGGTTATGGCGCTTCGTGGTATGAAATGTTTCTCCAGACAACAATACACAATGCATACCATACCGGGCAGATAGTGCAATTGCGGAAGACTGCAGGTACCTGGGATCAGGAATTAGGTGTGAGCTGAACTGTAGTAACAATTCTATTGAATTTTCACAGCACATAATGTAATTTGCCAAAATCTAGATCTTCAATAATATGAACAGTCTATTTGACCCGGAAGTAAACAATAAATTTGTAGAGCGCATAAATCTGCTGAGCAAAGATTCTAAAGCTCTTTGGGGAAATATGGGGCCCGCAGAAATGCTGTTTCATTGTTCAATGGCAATGAAGTCTGCTTTTGGAACCATAAAGTTAAAACGTGCATTTATCGGATATCTTTTTGGTTCAATGGCCAAAAAACAAATGTTAAGTGAAAAACCATTTAAGCAGGGATTACCGACAGATAGCAGTTTTAAGGCAAAAGAAAAGAAGAATTTTGAAGATGAGAAGAAAACACTCATTGAGCTTGTCAAGAGATTTGAAACCGGAGGGCCGGGCGGAATTACATCCGAGAGCCACCCATTTTTTGGAAAGCTGAACACGGATGAATGGAATATCCTTACTGCAAAGCACCTTGATCACCACTTAAGGCAGTTTGGTGTTTAGTTCTTACGGCAATTGTTACTATTTCCCTTTAAGACTTCTTAACAATCGACTATTAGATTAACATCTGTTATTAATCATTGATATTCATTTTGGGCTTTCGTAAATTGCTTTCACAAATTACGATAAAACAATGAAATACATAATATTGATTTTTTTCCTGGCTTCGAATGTTACTAACGGACAAAACACAAGCGAGATCCAGGCCATGCTTACCGGACACCTTAAAAGAATGGCATATTACAAATATGATGCACCTAATCCTGACTCGGTTGATTTCCATAATACTTTATTCAAGAAGCTGCTGGTCAGATATTTAACTGAACATCCTTCTACATTAAATACCGCATTAAGCAAAGTTGTAAAAGCAGGATTGATGATAGCTTCATCGCCTGATAGCCTGTTCAGGATATATTCATGGGATACAGAGTCCGGTGGAACAATGCGATTTTATGATAATGTTTACCAATATAAATCCGGTAACAAAGTGTATTGCAGGGTTTCCGAAAAAGACACCTCAGACCTCGGCGATCCGCTTTCCTGGTATTCTGAGATCTATACAATGAGCGACGGCGGGAAGAAATACTACATGGGGGTTTATAATGCTGATTATTCAAACCGTGATAAAGCGCAGGGTATAAAATTTTTTACTATTGAAAAAGATGAACTGAATTCTGACGTTAAGCTTGCAAAAACAAAAGACGGCGCATCAAGTGAACTTGGCATCAGCTATGATTTCTTTTCAGTTGTCGATCTTGATGAAAGGCCATTCAAACTGGTTACTTATGACGGCGATAAAAAGACCATCAGCATGCCGGTAGTTGATGAAAACGGCAAAGTGACAGATAAGTTCACACTGTACAAATTTATAAACGGTTTTTTTGAAGAAGTAAAATAGAAAGTTCATTCAAAACAAAAAAAGGGTGTTGAAAAATGGGAACAAAGGATAAAAGGATTGACGCATATATTGCAAAATCAGCTGAGTTTGCAAAACCTGTGTTGGAACATCTAAGAAAACTTATCCATAAAGCTTGCCCGGATGTAACTGAAACGATCAAATGGGGAATGCCTAGTTTTGAGTATAAAGGGCCGTTTGTTGGCTTTGCAGCATTTAAAAAACACGCAGTGCTTGGCTTCTGGAAAGCGGCGCTTATGAAAGACAGCGAAGTGCTGACAGGAAAAGACACAAAGGGAGCAATGGGTAATCTCGGCAGGATCGAATCAATTGAAGACTTGCCAAAAGATGCTGTTCTTACAAAATGGATCAAAGAAGCGATGAAACTTAATGATAAAGGTGTGAAGCTCATCCGCTCAGAAAAACCCAAGCATGAAAGAAGAGAATATAAGATGCCGGCTTATTTTCAGAAGGAGCTGAACAGGAACAAAAAAGCAAAAGCAACTTTTGAGAATTTTTCACCCTCGCACAAAAGAGAGTATTTGGAGTGGATAGTAGAGGCAAAGACGGAAGAAACAAGAAACAAAAGGATGGAAACTGCTTTAGAATGGCTTTGCGAAGGCAAATCACGAAACTGGAAATACCAGAGGAAGTGATATTCCTTCAGAGGAAATGTATACTTAAGCTCTTTTTCTGTGCTTGTATGTATAAAGCACTGCAAATGACAGCACAAGAAATCCGGCAGCTATAAGCAAAGGTGACCTCAGCATATCAAGGGGAGAATTATTATAGCCATGGTCCTTCTTCATCAGTGGACTGCCGTTACAGAGAAGATTCTCAGGGTAAGCAGCAGTTTTATCTTTAACTTCACTTTTGATCTCTTTCAGGAAATCAACATTGCTGTATGAATCTTCGATCAATTCACGGTTTATGTTATAATCATAATCCGTCATTGCATTTGTCGAATTTCCGGAGCCGTCGTGATTGATATTCAGCATCTTTACAGGTGTTTGACAGTCAAAATCAAGGCCGGAAAGTTCAATATTTTTTATGTTCCTGTTGCCGGTAGTTTTGAAATACACCTTCTGGTTTTTTATGTCATAAACAATTGTCCACTTGGTATAGTCACCCTGATTCACTTCATCAAGGATCTCAAATCCGTATTCAACAGCTTTTTTGCCCGAAAGCGGATTATACTTCCTCATTAGCGTACAGGTTTTGGCGAATCTTTCAAGAGATCCGTTTTCGGATTCGTTCAATGTTTCTGTTCCGCCAAATCCCTGATATTTCTTCAGGTTATCAAGTGATCTCTGGTAAGTATCATTTGTTAACACCTGGTAGGGCATGGTCTCCTTTTTGTGGAAGACAAGCTTTCCATCCAGAAATTCGATAGAAACACAATTCCCATTTTTATCCGCAGCCAGGTAATGAATTGGCACAGAGCTGCTTGATATCCGGATGGATTTATCGCTTTCAATAATTTCATCTATGGTTGCAGAATTATCCAGCTGGTATTGGATCCATTGCAATGTACTTCCAACCAGTGATCTTTCATCAGGTGCAGGGTATTTAGTTTCGTCAAGCCACATTAATTCT
>JAUQWT010000190.1 GCA_030835005.1 Ignavibacteria bacterium
CAGGCTGAAATCTGATTCAATGCCGGCTCTTTCAGTTTCAAGAAGCTTAAGCTTTGGCCTGCTGCCGGTTGAAGTGCTGTCGGGGTTATATGATTCTATTTCTGTCCGGAGCTTTTTGATCTCTGAATCGTATTCACTGCACTCAAATGTTCTTGCTTCTATGCTGCTTATCCTTGACTTAATGCTCTCAACGGTTCTGAAATGCTCATTATCAAGATTGGTGTGCTCTGCCTTAACTTTAGTAATTTCAATATTAAATGCATTGTACTCTTCGCGTTTTGAAGTGAGCTCATCAGCAAGGTTTTCAAGCTCTGTTGTGAAATGCTCAAGCTCTTTCTCCCTTTGATACTTGGCATTTTCCGCATCTTCTATCTCTGCTATGAGAAGATCCATTTTTAATCCAAGCTCTTTATTCGAAACAGTCAGCTTATCGTTTTCTTCTTTGTAATTTGCTATCAGCTTGCTTGTTTCCTGCTTCAGGTATGCTGCCTGCTGAACCTTGTTTTCAAGATTCAAAATAAGAGCGCTTAACTCCTGCAGCTTGCTCTGGCGGATCTCAATATCAATACCTGCGTGGCGGCTGCTGATCTCTTTTAAGCTCACCTGGTCTTCTTCAATTGACTTTTCTATAGCTGAGGCCTGAGACCCAAGCTCTGAGATCAGTTTTTCCCTGCCGATCTTCAGAGTTTCTTCATTTGTCCTGCTGCCTGACCGCAAAAAACTGCTGGTAACAATATCACCGTCAAGAGTTATGAACTTAATGAAATTATCTTTTGAGAGCTTGCGTGCGATATCAATGTTTTCTACTATAATGAACTCATCTAGAAGGTATTTATAAAGCATAAGGTATTCATCAGGGCATTTGATGAATCTGTCTGCCCAGCCGTAGACTCCTTCATGAGTAAGGATCTCTGGGAATTCGTCCTGGAAGATATTCAATGTAGTATTGTAAAGCTGGTCGCGAATGATGAATGTTACTTTGCCTTTTTGTTCGCGGGCAATTATCTTAATAAAATTGTCCGCAGCCTCTGTATCATTTACTATAAGGTAATTAGATACTTCTCCAAGTGCGGTTTCGATTGCAATTTTGAACTTATCTTCTACCTCAAGCTTATCGATAACTACATTTGCGCCCTTTTCGCCGGCATCCTTTACAAGGTATTTTACGCCTTCAGAGTAATCGTCAAAATTCTCAAGCAGGTTCTTCTGGAACTCGATCTTATTCCTTAGCTTATCGGCTTCATGCTTTTTAAAGATTATCTCTTTTTCAAGCCTCTTCATATCATCTGCATGAGCAGATTTTATTTTCTTCTGCTCATCGTGCTCTGCCTTCAGCCGGTTTAGCATTTCCCTGCGGCCGTGCAGATCCGTTTCAAGCTCTCTTATTTCGGCATCAAAAGCGGCAACTTTATTTATGTTATCTATATTATCATCTGTCAGCTTGCTGCATCTTGATAACTGGTCTTCGAGCCTGTTCTTTATTATTTCATATTCATTACGCTTTTCCTGCAGTTTCTTTGATGACGATGCAAGCTTCAGGGATAGATCCTTCAGCTCTTCTTTGCTTGTACGCACTTTAAGGTCTATCTCTTCAAGTGCAGATCTTTTTGTTTCCCGTGATTCTTCCATCAGCTCAACAGTATTCTTAAGGACAACTATCTTATCCTCAATATCTGTTTTGTTCTTATCAAGCTTTTCTATTTCGTGCTCGATATCAATTTTTTCTCTCGTGAAACGGTCGATATTTTCCTGCAGGTATTTTATCCTCTGCTCTGAAATGGAAATTGAGGTTTGTATCTCGTTTATCTTAAGGTTGACATCATTAAGCCGGTCCCTTGATTCATTCAAACGCATTTCTGTGGCGGTGAACTCTGACTTGTACCTGTCGATGATGTTTTCGTTCTCGTTAAGGCTTCTCTGCAGCCTCTCGCGCTCATCTTCTTTATCTTTAAGAGAGCTTTCGATATTCTTTGTCTCGTCCATCAGCTTCGAAAGCGACCTTTGGTGATAATCAACTTCAAGCTCTTTAAGCCTGGTGCTTATCTCCTTTGCTTCCTGCTGCTTTTGGGCAATTCTTTCATACGCGTTTACAGTTCTTTGCCTGTTGCGTATTTCAATATTAGCTTCGTTTATGTTCTCTTTTGCAACTTCAAGCTTATAAAGCGCTTCACGGCGTCTTTCCTTATACTTTGTTATACCGGCAGCTTCTTCAAAAAGCTTTCTTCTGTCCTGTGTCCTGTGCGAAAGGATCTCGTTAACCATCTTAAGCTCTATTACGGAATATGCATCAGAGCCCATACCGGTATCCATGAACAGGGCAGTAATATCCTTAAGCCTGCAATTAACGCCGTTAAGCATGTAATTGCTTGCGCCGTCGCGGAAACAGCGCCTTGAGATCTTTATTTCTGTATATTCAGAGGGCAGAATGCCTTTAGTGTTTTGCACTGTAAGAGAAACCTCAGCATATCCAAGGGGCTTGCGGTTCTTTGTGCCGTTAAAAATGACATTCTCCATGGTGGAGCTTCTCAGCACACTGGCTTTCTGCTCGCCGATCGCCCACCTTACGGCATCAACAATATTGGTTTTGCCGCACCCGTTGGGCCCGACTATTGCAGTCATACCGGCATCAAAATCAACATTGATCTTATCGGCAAAGGATTTAAAGCCGAATATTTCGAGCTTGCTTAGATACAATGATTATGGATAAATGCTTTAAAATTCATTAACTTGAGCCTCACAAATATAATTAAAAATTAACTAAAGTTGTTAAAATTACATCAGTAATTCAAATACGTCCTTATGAGACTTAAATAATCAAATACAAATTTTGTGCTGTTAAGATAATACCATAATCCGCCGCCGATAACTACTATTGCCAAAATTCCGTAAGCATAAACCTTAAGAAAGAAAGTATCAAAAAGCAGGTAAACACCTTTGAATATCCTGTACAAAGAAAGCAGGTATAAAAATCCTGCAGTCCAAAGCCCTATGAGGACAAAATCGCTGTTCGATTGAATTATCCTTACATAAAAAGTACCAATTACCAGAAGCAGGATCGTCGGAAGCAATCCCCATACAGTAATTGTATAAATGTTATTAAAGCCAATGCGGTATTTAAGAGTCAGAGAAAACAGCCATATGAAAAAAGATATCAGGAATATCTTAACAAATGCCGCTGCCGAAAGCAGCGCAGTCAGCTTTAACGGATTTGAGAAATACCTGTCCAGATATATTTTCAGTTTATCATTCGAAAATATCACCGTAAGCATTATATCAAGAAGCTGCGAATCTTTCCAGAAGTGTATCAAGTTTGCAAAGAAGAGCCCGCTTCCGATTGAAAGTATTACAGCAAGCAATATATTATGAAATGTCGGTATCAGGTTCTGCTCGCGCACATCTGTATAGAATATGAACGGGCGGAAAAGCGCTCTCCATGTATTCTCGCGGAACCTCCTTACACTGTTGGCAAGGTATATGAAAACTATAAATGTGACAAGGCCAATGAATACAAAAACCAGCGGTGATTCTTTGGTGTATGTGCCGATATTCAGGTTCGGAATATCTTCTTCAAGGTATTCTTTTCTTAGAATTATAACAGGCGGGCGCTGCTCTCTGTAAAGGGTATATAGACCCGTTGTTCTCATGAACGGATTTGTAAGGTCAGGCTGCTTTAAATTGGGCATGTCTGAGTTCCAGTCAGTAAAAGAATGGAAAAAGCCGCCCAAAAACGGCGAAGACTTCATGAATTTCATAAAGTCAACTATGAGCTTGGATTGTGATTCAAGAGAATTAGGATCGCTGTACCCCGATGTATTCGAGGGGCTGATAAGCTTCCCGAAGTTTGAAATGAATATCTTTTCCTTCTTCAGCTTGACCTGCAAGGCAATGTTCTTAAGCACGTTCAGGTCGCCATCGTAATAATTGAAGCCGGTAAAATCAACAAGGCTGCGGCATTTATCTTCCGCATAATTCCTTGTGGAGTAATACAGGTAGCGGTTATCAAGCTTCCTTGCAGATTCAACCAGTATTTCTATGAACTTCTCTCCGTCTTTTCCGCTCACATCAATATCATTGCCAAGCCCATATGCAAATATGCACGGATTGTTCCTGTGAGCGCTTATCATTTCATCAAGCTGATTTTCAGCGAGCTGGATGTAATTTTCTGACCTTAGGATACCTGAGGGAACCGTAAACACCGGTACCTCCTCCATTATAAG
>JAUQWT010000191.1 GCA_030835005.1 Ignavibacteria bacterium
GGATTTACCGGTATTGCAGCTATGGATAATGATATATCAGGAATTCTTTTGAATCCAGCATCAATGAATATTCCTACAAAAGCACAGCTTAATTTTCAGTACACTTTCAAAACTGCACAGGATTGGCTGCCTGGTTTAAACTTCGGGCTCAAACTCAAACAACAGTTATTTTCCGGTTCGGCAGGATTTGGATACAGGCTTAATAAGCAAATGCAAACAGGAATTGTTTACAGCAATCCGACAGGATATTTTCTTGATCTAGGGGATATCATCCGGACTGACGAATTTGGTAATGAAATTGGACGATACGACATGTTTTATAATGTTAGACAGCATAACCTCGGAATTCCATTTGTATACTCAGGCAAGAATTTCAGTGCAGGAATTGGAGTTGATCTCATATATTCTCTTTTCACCGCACCTCCTGAGGGCATTACGACTATTGAGGAACCAAATGGAAGCTCTTCAGGAAGTGAAGACCTGAAAGGTTCTTCTTATTTTGCAACTGTGCGGGGGGGCTTAATATACAATATCACTCCTGCGCTTAATTTAGGATTGATTTTCACAACAGGTGGTAAATCGAAGGTCAAATACAGATACCCGGTTGGAGTATCAGATCAAACTGCGAGCCTTAGCTTTCCGTGGAAAGCAGGAATTGGCTTTCAGTACAAACCGGTTGGTTCAAAATTAAGGTTTAATGCAGATTACGATTATTCAAGAACATCGGTAGTTTCTACTCTAAAAGACAGGCATGATTTCCATGTTGGCGCTGAAGGTGAAATTGACAAAAACTGGATATTAAGGGGAGGCTTTTTTACTTTGCTAGACTACAGGAATACTGCCGATAATAATTTTCTGGATAAAGCTCATGAATATGACCAGTACTTTATTACAGTAGGCGGCAGTTATGTGAAGAAAACTTACAGGATAAATCTGGCATTGTTAACAAGCCAAATTTCTCCCGGAAAGATAAAGAATCTGTATATAAATGCAGGAATGACTTTAGATCTGTAAAGAATAACTGAATTCATTTCAAAATATGTTTCATTGCATCAATCAGTTCCGGATTCGGAAGGTCTTTTGTTTGTTTCAGCAGCATTACAAAGTGATCGGCTGATATCTCTTCGGCATGTATGATGTATCCCGTATTTTTGCCGACTTGCTTGTAGAAATCCTTTACATCCATAAATGTCAGTATAAGAGGTTCTCCATCTTTGTAAACCGGCTTTTTGCTGTTTTCATCGCCTTCAACTACCATAAGCCCTATTTGAAGGTAAGTAAAGAAACTGCCATTTGTATATTTTTCGGCTGAAAATATGACCAGCATGATATCAACAGGTTTTCCATTGTGCTCCAGGGTAATATAAAAATTGTTAAACGGCGCGTCAGGATTTGTGATCTTAAGGTCTTTTATCTCTTTGGGGTATTCGACTTCATTACATTTCTTGAATCCAATTGAATTGTATATTTTTTCACTAACAGAATTATCGTATCTTGAGATTATATGAAACAACTCGTGAATGAACAGGTCTTCAAGCCCGTTCGCCCCGGCGGTGACTCTTGAATTGCTCAATACAATGTAATCCCCTCTTGTGTATCCTTCTGCCCCTCCTTCATTTTTCATTGTCGATTTTATTAACTCGATCGTTGCGGGCATTTTAATCATCAGCCCAAGGTTTTTAATCATTGCTGCAACAGAAGAAACGACCTCTCCCATTGTTTTTTTCTCCTCAAGGGTCCATTCTTCAGCCTGTGCGCCGGCAAATTCAAGGTAATCTCCGACCGTGGTTTTTGAAGGATCAAGGGTCTTGGCCTGAACATCGAACTTGCTCAGAACCCTTGTATATGCATCTTCAGTCATCAAAAGCTCTTTTGCCCGTTCTTTGCCTGCAAGTTTGATCGTCGTGCCTTCCTGCAAGACATATTCATCCTGTGCAGCTAAATAGCCTGTTAATGTATAAATGATCAGCAGTAATATCCTAAAATTCTTCAGCATGTTTTTTCCATTTTTTGATAATAAAATATATACTTAATTAGACATAAAAATCAGAGAATAAGTTTCAAAAATAACGATTTAAAAAACTATAACAAACTTTTGAACGAAACACTTTTCAACAAATGCACGGCTAAGAATTTCATTCCGGGACACGCCGCAGAGGTCGGAGTTTACTTCCCTGAGACTTCTAACATATTGGGATTTATAAATACCGGCGCTAAAACAACACTTGTGGAACCGCTGCCTGATTGTGTAAAGGCCATAAGAGATTATTTCAAAAATCGCTCAAATGTCACTCTTTATCCGTATGCTGTTGGAGAGAATTCAGGAACACTTGAACTGTTCATGGCAGAATCTTCGTCTTTCGCCTCAGATTTGAGATCAAGCCCCGCACTCATTAATGATAATTACATCAAGGCTGAAGAGAAGAAACTGACAGTTGAGTGCAGGCGTTTTGATGAAATTGATGACGGCACAATTGACTTGTTGAGTATTGATACTGAAGGAAGCGAGTGGTTAGTTCTGAAGTACATGAAATCTACTCCATCTGTGATTTCAGTGGAGATGAGTTCAAAGCACTATGTAAATCCAAACCATAAGCTCATAACTCAGTGGATGGAGTCTAATAATTATGAAAGATGGTATAAAGACAGAAGCGATATAGTGTATGTTAGAAAAGGGACATTTGAGCTCTCGGTTTTCGAAAAAATAGCCAACATGATTAAGTAGAATTATCAATTTAAAAGGAATTCTTCAGGTTGCCCTTCTATAAATCACATGTTTTAGATGGTTTTTCGGCAGATTTGACTTAAGTCAAATTTATTTATGATATTTATCGTTAAGTTTGTCAAGATACAGTAAACAAACTAAATGATCATGAAAAATCTAAAATTCTTTTATCTGGCAGTTTTGATAATTTTCGTTGGAATTACTGAACAATTATCCTGTCCATACTGCAATTCTGTTCTTTATAATGAACTTATTGGATCCAGGCAAAATTCATTACTGGGCAAAGAACTCCTGGCTTCAATGATGAATCAACAGGGTTCGGCAGGTTCTCAGAATTACACCCAGAACATATCCTCTGCTCTAACTCCTCCGGTAACTCAAGGGAATATATCCACGCCTCCTACAAGCACAGGCAAACATGAATTCATAGACATAATTCAGCGAGATAATTCTTTGCCAATTCCACCGACAAGTTATGTACCGCAAAATACTCCGCCTACTAAAAAAGTTTCAATAACGCTTTCTGAAGGTGAAGTTTACATAGGTGAAGGAGTCTTATTCAAAGGA
>JAUQWT010000192.1 GCA_030835005.1 Ignavibacteria bacterium
AGCCTCTATAGGCGTCGCACTGCCCAAAGATGAAAACCAATACGGATATATATCGGAGCACCATCCATTCGGCGAATCAGAGAAGATCTCCGGAGAATATGCCGAAGATATTGCTGCTCAGATGCTTGCAACTACTCTTGGGATTGAGTTTGATCCTGAACAGGCGTGGGACGAAAGAGAGCAGGTTTACAAAGCCAGCGGACAGATTTACAAAACATTCAATATTACGCAATCTGCTGAGGGCGATAAAGCCGGAATATGGACAACAGTTATTGCCGGTGCAGTTATGCTTCCTTAAACGTCAAACGTGAAATGTGAAACGTGAAGAAATGTTTAATAGTATGTAATGGCAGTTTAACCGGAAAGCTGCTTAACAAATTCACAAATGGTAAGCTCCGCTCACAATATAAGATAATATCTTGTGACGGGGCTTCTGATTTTTTGCACAAGCACAAAGTAATTCCGGATTACATCATCGGCGATTTGGACAGCATAGGCACAAAGACCTTTAAATATTTCAAAGGAAAACATGTTAAAATTAAGAAAGTAGCAAGGCAGGACCAAAACGATCTTGAGAAGGCGCTCAGATTTGCTCTATCTAAAGATTTCAAAAGTATCAATATTATTGGATTTGTCGGAAAACGATTTGATCACACAATCAACAATCTAAGTATCCTGAAGAAATTCTATAGGAAAGCAGATATAGCAGTTTATGATAGTAGCTTTGAGATCAAGTTCATAAAAAAGAGTATCAGCTTTCAATGTATAATTGGAGATATTGTTTCGCTCATTCCCCTTCCGAAGGCTTCAGGCATTACAACACAGGGTTTGAAGTACCCCCTGAAAAACGAATCGCTTGAATATGGAGTAAAAGAAGGAGCATTGAATGAATCTAATAATGCAAATGTAAGCATTGGTTTCAGTAAAGGAACGCTGCTTTTGATAAAAGAAACACACTTGTGATTCTGACCTCTACCCAATCTACTTCCAATTCTTCCTGAATAGATTCAAGCCATTAGTTTCAAATATTGCCGCTCCTTCTTCGATGACATTAATTGCTTCAATACCCATGAACGATAATCCACTTTTGAATACTTCCGGTTCTGCTGATCTTTTTCCTTTTGGCCTGTTTTGAATAATGGCAAATTCCGGTTTTGCTCTGATTATCAGCCAGGGAGAAGTTTTTTCAAATGAACCTGTTCCCGAAACCTTTATTAAATTAAATTTGTAATCAAAAGGCACCCAAGCTGAGTTCATTATATTTTCTGCAAGGTCATCACTATCATCAAATAAGAGTCTGGTATTACCAAATGCAAACTCGCTCATCATTGAGGAAGAGCTAAACAGGCTATCGTAATAAATATAAAATCTAAAG
>JAUQWT010000193.1 GCA_030835005.1 Ignavibacteria bacterium
AATGTGATTTTTCAATTGAATCTCTTGCCAAATATATTTAACATTGTTCATAAGTTAAGCTAAAATGATACTAAAAGGCTATCCAGATTACACAAAGCCCGGATTTAACATAAACTCACCATGTCCTGAGTGGAAGTGGCCCAATATGATCATTTACAACAAGACAAAGTCCTCTTATTATCCGCTGCACACGGGACCTTTGACGATTAAGTTCACTGTAAAAGGAGAAGAGTACTTTGCAACCAAAGAGCGGAGTTACCGCGTAACCCCTTACTCATATTTGATATTCAACGAAGGCCAAAAGTATTCGGCAAGGATACAGTCAGAAATTGAATGCGAAACAGTTTCTGTTTTTTTCCGTCCGAAATTTGCCGAGGAAGTATTATCAAGCCTTGTTTGCCCGGAAGATTATATTCTTGATAACGGGCATGCAAATTCAACACAACCGGTTACTTTCATGGAGATGATATATCAGGTTGATGGCAAGCTGATGCCATTTGTCTACAAATTCTGTCTTGCCGCAAAGATAGGACATGATGACGATGAGTGGCTTGAAGAAGAATTTTACCTGCTCTTGAAACACCTTCTTGTTGTTCACAGAAAAGTAGGGGATGAAATTGAACGGATTCCGGCAGTAAAAAGAACTACAAAAGTGGAAGTATATAAGCGACTTAACAACGCAAGAGATTATATTGATGAGAGTTTTTCCGGTGAGATAAAAATAGAAGATGCGGCAAAAGCGGCATGTATGTCAAACTTTCATTTTTTAAGGCTCTTCAAGAATGTCTTCGGTGAGACGCCCTACCAATATATCACACAAAAGAGAATTGCAAAGGCTTTCGATCTGATCCTGAAATCAGAGATGCCAATTACAGAAGTTTGCCTTGAAACAGGGTTCAACAGTCTGAGCTCATTTAGCTGGCTGTTTAAACAGAAGTATGGTATGTCTCCCGAGACAATGCGTGACTCGTATATTGATGCACACCTTAAATTAGCAAGATTCAAGAAGTAACTTACCCCTTTAAAAGCTATTTTTGGTGATAATCAATTAAATTTAACAGAAAGGTATTACAAGGTATTTGATATGAGAAATACAATTAACTGGTTTGAGCTTCCTGTTGTAAATTTCGATAGAGCAAAGAAGTTCTACGAAGCGATCTTCCAGGTTGAAATGGCTGACCAAATGATGGGTCCTTACCGCATGGGTTTTTTCCCCGGTGACGGCGAAGGCGTAAGCGGCGCTATTGTACACGGCGAAGGTTATGAGCCAAGCGATAAAGGTTCTGTTGTTTACCTGAACGCTGACGGCATTATAGACGCAGTTATCGAAAGGATTGCCAAAGCCGGAGGAACTGTAATTGTGCCCAGAACTCCGATAACACCCGAGATTGGTGATTTTGCAATGTTCCTTGATACAGAAGGCAACAAAGTAGCTTTACATACTCCGCCTGCAAGATAGCTATCAAAAATGTATTGGCATTATAGGACAAGGGGCAACAGCCCCTTGTTTTGTTTTATATATATCAGTAATAAGAAGTCTGCAAAAGTCTCAAAGACTTTTGCAGTCTGAAATTCACTAAGCAAAAAGGGGAGTGTTATCAATATAAATATTATACTTTTCAATCAATCCGTCTTTCATATAAAATATATTTGTGAAATTGACGGGTACAATGTTGCCATCAAGCCGTGTATAAGTTACTTTTCCTTCCCACACAACATGATCACCTGAATCCCAAAAATTAACAATCTCATGCACACTGCTTCCAATCATACCAAAAAATGCAGCAACGTAATCTTCAATTGCTTTTCTGCCAATTACTTCAGGCTGATTCCCAAACCTGAATGAACCGCTTTCGGTTATGAACTCTGAAAAACCTTTTGCATCTTTGGAGTCAATTGTTTTCCCGATCTTTTCAAGCCAGTCTCTTGTATCTTTCATTTATTTACCTTTTTATGTTTATGTTTTAAAAATTTTACAATAATATTTCCTGAAAACCAAAAAAGAAATGAAAAAGGCAGGGTGTGAAACCCTGCCTTAAACACTGCAAATTGTTAGTTCGTGTTTACTATTTTACTATCAACATTTTTTTGATATCAACAAACTCACCTGATTCTATCCTGTAGAAATACAATCCGCTTGCATAATTAACAGCAGAGAAATCTACTTTATAGCTTCCGGGCTCCATATTCTGGTTCACTAGTCTTTCAACCTCTTTGCCAAGCAGATCATAAATTACGATTCTGACCAGTCCCGGCTTAACAATATCAAATTTGATATTAGTAACAGGGTTAAACGGATTTGGGAAGTTCTGCCAAAGTTTATACTCCTTCGGGATCTCCTGTCCCAGAGTCTGTATGCCAATTGGAGTGAGCCACCTTGCATTTTCAACTATAGGATTACTCAGCGCTATTGATACAGCCGAGTCGTTTCCGGTACTATCGGGGCTTGTGTATGAACCGGTTCCGGTTCCTGACCAGCCTCTGAATGTATATGAGTTGCCGTTGAATACAATATTTCTTGAAAGCACACCGAACTGAATAGTAGCTCCTGAATCATGGAAATTATCGCCAAAAGTATTTCCAACAGACGAGTTGATTGCAAGCCTGTACTGCGCCTTATAATTTGCAGTAAGCGTCATGTTTGAGTTCAGAGTTATATTGTGAGTTGTATCGCCTCCATCAGACCAGTTTGTATAAACATATCTGTTGAAGCCAACAGTCTTGGGGCTCATTGCCTGAACTGAAACCGTAGTTGCTGTTGGGAAAACCAGATTCTGAACGGAGTTATACTGAACACCGTTAACCTTGAAGTCACAGATCCCGTTTCTGTTTGTACCAATTGTAAGCTGGGCTACATTCACAAGAAGATTTACAGTTCTTATATGTATAAGTGTACCCGTATTGGAGGTCCTGCCCTTGATGTTTACTCTGTATAATCTTGGAGTAACACTGCCAACAGCTTTTACTTTCAGCACAAGTGAATCCGGAAAT
>JAUQWT010000194.1 GCA_030835005.1 Ignavibacteria bacterium
AACTCTGAAATCACGTCTTTGTTCTGCAAATGGCAAAACTGTAACTCTGTCATTTGCCTCAAGTTTCATTTTCTTGTTTTCATCAAACTTGACGTAGAAACTTTCCATCTTTGAGGCTGAGGGATTCATCCTTGAAATCAATATACTATCAAGGTTTGCCACAGAAGTTACACCGCGGGCAAGCTGCATTGCAGTTTCTAAGTCATCTCCTTCTATGTATTCAAATGATGAAGGGAACTGAACAGCTCCTTGTACTCCAAGAAACTTACCTTCCCAATCATACTTCTGTAAATTAATTACGTCTCCTTCTCTCAAAAAAGGATTGTACTTCTCATCTTGTGTTGCAAAATACTTGTAAAGATCGATTCTTTGAGTTTCGCCATTTTTTCGTTTCAGTTTTATGTTTCGAAAACTAAAATTATATCTTTCGGCGGGATGAGTTCCTGATTTCATTAATGAAAGACTATCGCTGAAGATAAAAGCTATAATAGAACTTGCTCTCATTATAGCGGACGTCGGATAAGTACCCTGACCAACTCCTGTCACAGTTATTAAAAATCTGCGGGGAGATACCAGCGTCAGAGAAATCTCTGCAGAAATAAATCTTTTCTTTACAGCGGCAATTACTTTTGCTTTTGCTTCATTTAGAGTCAGACCCGAAACCCCAACTTCACCTACGGAAGGAATAATCAATGAACCTTCCGGACTAACCGCTAAGGGCAAGGGTTGGTTTATGATTCCCCAAATTCCAAGCGAAAAAATATCATTTGGTCCAACAATGTATTTGGCTGCGTCTACTGCACCTTCCAGCAGCTGATCGTTGTAAATCATCGCAGATGTAGAAGACGGCTCAATTTGTTTTAAAATGTCAAAGTTTTGAAGATCAAGTTTCGAAGAATTCAATTCAAATGACTTTAACGGATTTGTCTGCGTAGTGGTCTTATCATTTAAACCAGATTGTGAAAAAATGGTAAGACAGCTCAACAATAATGCAGTAACGATTAACGAATTTTTTATTTTAACCATACTCTATAATTTAAACTTTCTTATTATATCTTCCAATATTTCTTTAGTCAGATCAGTATCAAAGGTCTCGGTATATATTCTCAAAAGAGGTTCTGTGCCGGAGGCTCTGACAAGAAGCCAGCCATTATCAAAAAGAAGCTTACATCCGTCAAGAGAATCAACTCCTGATACTTTCAAACCAGCTACTTCTTTCAGAGTAGAGGTCAGATTTATGAGTTCGGATTTTTGGTCATTACTTGATAAATGCTGATCAATCCTTTTGTAATAGAACTTACCGTACTTACGTTCAATTTCGCTCAGCAAAGTGCTCATTTTCTTCTTTTTTACTGCCAGCATTTCGGAGAACATCATACCGTTAAATATCCCGTCTCTTTCAGGAAGATGGTTCTTCAGTCCGATTCCGCCGCTTTCTTCCGCACCTATCAGGATATCTTCTTTAATCATCAACTCAGAGATATATTTAAAACCAATGGGAACTGTATATAATTTCAACCCATAATTGTCACATATTTTTTTTATTAGTTCACTTGATGAGAATCCTCTTACCACACTTCCGGTCATTTTTTTCTCTTCAATAAGATATGTCAACAACAAAGCAAATGTTTTTTGGGCATCGACGAAATTTCCATTCTCGTCAAATATTGCAATCCTATCAGCGTCTCCGTCCGTAACTATACCGATATCAAACGAGCCGCTTTTCAACTCTTCTGAAATCAACGATAAATTCTTCAAAACGGGTTCAGGACTGGAACCTCCAAAAGAAGGATTTACTTCATTTCTCAATGGGTGAAAAGCTATTATACCATCCATCATTCCCTGTCCTGAACCATACATTGCATCATAAATTATCCTTAAACCAGAACGGTTAATGCTCACAGTATCAATCTTTTGTTCTAGAGTATTCCTATAATAATCCTTTCCTGAAAAATACTTTATCATGCCTTCTTTTACATGCTCTTCAAAAGTCTTTCTTCCATATTCAAAATCACCGCTTTCCTCAAGTGCTTTTTCAACCAACGACAGATGATCTGTTCCCATCGAACCGCCGAACTCATCTTTGAGTTTAAAACCATTGTATTTCGCCGGATTATGAGATGAAGTAATCATTACTCCGTAAGCCAGGTTCTTATCTCTGCTCAATAGTGAAACAGTCGGAGTTGTGACAAAAGTATCCGTTAGCATCACTTTTACTCCATGACCGGCAAACACTTCGGCTGAGCATTCAGCAAACTCTTTTGAAAGAAATCTGGTATCATAACCAATTACAATTCCATTAGTTATTTTAGGGTGTTTCTCAAATGCGATAGCTGTTGCTTTTGATATCTTTCTGAGATTTTCAAATGTATATTCATCTGCAATGACTGCACGCCAGCCATCAGTTCCGAATTTAATAGCCATTAATTTATACCAATATTATTAAAAACTTCCCGGAATTCAACTTTTATACTTCCAAGGGTCTGTGTTCGTTGACCCAATTTTTAACATAGTTTATTGTGTCATGAGTTGGAGTGCCGGGAGTAAACAATTCTCCAACTCCAAGAGATTTCAACTTTTCAATATCTTCTTTTGGAATTATGCCCCCTCCAAACAATAGTACACTATCCAGATTCTTTGTTTTCATTTGATCGAGAATTTTTTTGAACACAGTCATGTGGGCACCACTTAAAATACTGATGCCAATGGCATCAGCATCCTCCTGAAGCGCTGCTTCGACAATCATTTCGGGAGATTGCCTGAGCCCAAGATAGATCACTTCAATACCTGCATCCCTGAAAGCGGCAGCGATAACTTTTGCTCCCCTATCGTGGCCGTCTAAACCGGCCTTTGCTATGATTACTCGAATTTTTCTTTCCATAATATTAAGATTAGGATTCTAACACAATTTCGTCTAAATTTTTGTGATACATCTTTTGATAAAACATTACTGCTATTACGCCAACAATGACTGCAAACCACAAAGTTGCAGCCCTTATTATCAGAGTAGAAGCAACAGCAATATTTTTGGGAAGGGTTAAAACTACCAATAATCCGGTTATGCTCGCATCTGTTGCCCCAAGACCCCCGGGGAGCATCGTTGCAGCTCCGGCAAGAGTTGCAAAACCATAAATAAATGTTGCAATAAAGATATCTATATGAGCAGTGTTGTCCGCTCCAAATCCGTTTATTACCAGGTAAAAACTGAAACACTCAAAACTCCATGCAAAAATACTCAAAATAATAGTTACAACAAGCTCTTTGAAACGTACCATTTGGTAAATACTATCATAAGCAGTATGAATCTTAACAGAAAGACGTCTTACGAACCTCAATTTTTCAAGAAATCCGATTACTGCATAAGAAAACCTCTTATTGCTGATCGCAACTACAAGTATAACAAAGAATATCCCAAAACCGATTATCAATCCTGTTCCGTATCCCAGCATCAATGCACCAGCAAGACTAAGCAATACCAGAGAAAGAAAGTCTGTTATTCTTTCTGCAAACACAATTGGGGCACTTTTGCTAACCGGAGTACCGTCCTGTTCCTTCAATAAATATGACTTGAAGACCTCTCCTATCTTTCCCGGCGTTATAGACATTATAAAAGAAGATAAAAAAATCATAAAACTTAGTTTTCTCTCAATCTTAATATCTAGTGTCTTAGTGTAAAACTCCCATCTGAAGAATCTCATCAAATAGTTGCATAAAGATAGAAACAAAACCAGCGGAAACATTAGCCAATTATATATTCCAAAGGCTTCTATTAACTCACTGAAATTAGCATATATGCTTAATCCAAGAAATACCGCAGCACCAAGTACTACTGAGAAAATTATTTTCTTTCTGTATTTTTTATACAACTAACTTATCATACCCATTAATTTTAAACCCAGATAAGTCTTAACGATTGGGAGACCAACCACATTAAAGTAGTCACCATGAATACTTTCAACAAGTGTGCTACCCAAGTCGTCCTGTATTCCATAAGCTCCTGCTTTATCCATAGGCGAACCAGTCTTGATATAATAACGGATCTCTTTTTCAGCAAGTTTACGGAATTTGACCCTTGTTCTCTCATAATCTCTGTAAATAGTGCGGTTTTTCGTATCTATCAGTACTAAACCTGTATAAACTGCATGAATTTCATTGCTCAATAATTTCAACATTCTGTAAGCATCTGAAATTGAAACGGGTTTTCCCAGAATTCTGCCTTTATGTACAACAATTGTATCTGCTCCGATTATAATCCCGCCGGATGATTCTGCAATGTTTGCGGCCTTTTCAAAAGCCAAGTCAACAACAAATTTGCCGAAATTTACGGTTTTTTTAGGAATATATTCAGCAATATTACTTGGTTTTACAACAAACTTCAATCCAAAATTCTTTAATAGACCCTTCAATAGGGCTTTTCTTCTTGGAGAAGCAGATGCCAGTACTATTTTCTGTTTTCTTTGTTTTTTCTTCACCATGTTTTCAGTTCGTAATAATCAAAATCATCAACTTTGTTCTTAAAAACATAATTACTGTTTAGTACACTTCTGAATTCGGGAAATCTTTCAAGCAATTGTTTAGAATCTTCATTGTAACCCGATATAAAATAAAGCGGGTCGCCCTCAGCAACAAGAATCAACTTTGGAGGACTTTTCGTCAAATCATCAACAAATTCCTTTCTGAAAGCAGCATTTTCACCCTTCCACAACAATGGAAAATTGTAAATGAATCTGGATGAACATCTCCTTCCTGAAACAAAATAGACCAAAGGATCGAATCCCCAAATGAATATCCTGTCTTCCGGATTTGTATAATGATTCACCATATCGATTGCGCCAAAAGTCTTCTTAATTGTAAAGACAGAATCAGTAGTGGTACCGTTCTTGATATAAACCTCTTTGAGTGATTCTTGCCCGGTTATTAACGCATACAAGTTAACATAGTTTGTAATATACGGACTCGAAGCAAATGCAATGTATCCTAACAGCAAAACAACAAATGCCTGGTAAACAAATTTCTTAAATTTTGTCTTCATAAAACCTGCAATTACATATGCTGCATATACAGCACCAACTGCCAGAGGGGCCATAATCACAAGAAAATGATAATAATAAAATTTCCATTGCAGAATTAGGCTAGCCAAAGATGAAAGAATCCAGCAAAACAAGATCGCATTCTCAAATGTAAGTCTTTTCTTTATGGCAAGAATCATGAATGAAATCACTGAAATGACTATCAGCGGTGAATAAACTGAGCCCGTAAAGAGCCGGATCACATGTTTTGTTATAAATGCCGTTGACTCAGTTTCATACGCAATCCTTGTGTACAGTGGGGTCTGAACTAACTGAATGTCGATCATCTCCCTAAATGAACCTGTAACGAAATACAACAAGCCAATAACCAGAAAAGTGATCGTTATTCCTAACAAATACGCAGCTGAATTTTTAAATCGCAATGACAACAGTTCTTTGCCAGAGAGCATAATGCAAACAAGAACCAAAGGGAGAAATGCGGCAATGGTATATTTGAATATTAAGGCAATACCCAACAAAACTCCGGCAAAAAAGATCTTCAGGAAAGAATGCCTGTCATGAGCAGAAATAAGCAAGAGTATAGAAACAGCAAAAGGCAGATTAAGCATGCCATCTGCCTGTAAAGTATGCCAGTAGTCAAGACGATAATATAGTAAAATGTAAAGGAACGATGATGCTATAGACAAGCCCTTGTTCTGAGTTATCCTTATAGATATTAGAAATATCACAAAAGCAGTTAAAGACTGCCAAATAATATCAAATATCCGGGTATTGAACATCGACTCGCCAAAAACTAACTGAGAAAATGCAAAAAGGAAATGAATTCCGGGCGGTTTGAGATCGAATACATATTGATAATTCATTTTACCTTCCAGCAGTAATTTACCGGCATAAGCATAAATACCCTGATCTCTGCCAAAAGGATAAGTTAGGCAAACACTGCCAATGGCAACACCTATTATCATTACCAGCAGCCCGTAAACAAAAAGCTGCCTGTTGGATAAGCGTAAATTCAAATCATTTTAGTTGGTTTAAAAAAAGAATGGTAAACTATGCTCTATAAGCTGTTCCGCCTGTGGTTTTTAGAATTGAATTATTAGAAAATGTTTAATAATAATTAGTTCGCAATATTATTACTTTTTAACATAATTTAGTAGTCTATTAAAAATATCACTGCTTTTTACTTTGTCCCTTTGACCTGTTCTTCGCGTTTTAACTTCAATTTCATCATTTTTCATGTTTTTTTCACTTATTACAAGCTGTATTGGAATGCCAATAAGATCTGCATCTTTGAATTTGACCCCCGGACTAATGTCATCTCTATCATCAAAGAGAACTTCATAACCATTAAGAGTTAATTCATCATATAGCTTGCAGGCAGATGATTTGACTGCATCATCTTTTTTGTTAATGCTTATGAGATGAATTTTAAACGGTGAGATCTCACCTTCCCAGATGATCCCGTCTTTATCGCAATTCTGCTCGATGTATGCCGCTGCGATCCTTTCAATTCCGATCCCGTAACTTCCCATGATGACAACATTTTCTTTTCCTTTCTCATCCAGATATTTTACATTAAGTGCTTCTGTATATTTAGTACCAAGTTTGAAGATATGTCCGACTTCAATTGCCTTTGCCATTCTTAAAGCAGATTTTTTGTCAACTGACAGCTCACCTTCTTTTACCGTTCTTATATCCTCATATCTGATACCCGGAACATCTCTTTTCAGATCTATGTTCTTTATATGATAATCATTCTTACAGGCTCCGCTAATAAGCTCATTTGCTTCTTCAAGCCTAAGATCTGCAATGATTATAGCTTCTTTATTCCTGAAGTTAACCGGACCAATTGAACCAGCGTCGGCTCCCGCGATCTCAATAAGTTCCTCAGTGCGACCAGGCCTGATACCTGCGTATAAATTCAAAAGTTTAGTTTCATTCACTTCATCATCACCACAAACCAGTGCAAGTACATAGCGATCTTTACTTCCTTCAATGCCTGAAGGAACAATAAAAAGGCGTGATTTTGCAAGCCTCGATCTATCAGTTATTCCAAGGAATGCTGCAAGTTCTTCAATTGATTTAACATTTGGAGTGTGAAATTCTTCAAATGGGATATCTGAATTCTTTCTCCCGACTTTCTCAACGAAAGAAGAGGCAACTTCCAGATTTGATGCATAACTGCCATCCATGCTCAGTATAACCGTGTCTTCACCTGAATCCGCTTCGACCATGAATTCTTCGGATTCACTTCCTCCCATTGCGCCACTGAATGCAGTAACTGTAAAA
>JAUQWT010000195.1 GCA_030835005.1 Ignavibacteria bacterium
AAGTACACGATAAATCTCATCAAGAAGTTCCGCAGAAAATGCGCGCCGTTTATAATGCCTTCGTTTAATCCAGGGATCCGGGAAAAAATAGAAAACTTTTTCTACCGACCCGCTAACAATGAACTTAAATCCGTTCACAGCGCTGTACCATAAAACACTTGCATTGGGAATTTTTTCGCCGGTGATAACTTTTTCAATCCATTCAACCGCACCTTGCCTTACTTCAAACCCAAGAATATTTTTCTTCGGATCGTGAAGCGCTATATTGATCAGAAACCTTCCAAGCCCGCATCCTATATCGATATAAACTGGCTGCTTTCCGTTTTCAAAGATGTCCTTCCAGTCCAGTATTTCAATTGCGGCTGGATAGTTGAATCTGTCACCCCTGTGCTGTTTAAGAGGAAAGTACAGCACGGGCTTCGCATGATGCCTTATCCTCGGCACCGGATATTTAGTGTAATTGATCTTTTTCACTTTTTCAAAATATTCTATGTGCAAATTTAATGATAGCGGTACATAAAAAAAGGACGCAATAGCGTCCCTAAAACTTGAACCACTCAAAACGCAAAATTCACTTATTTCACTCTAGTGACTTTTTTCCAAATCCAGCAGCCACTGCTTACGCCATAACCCGCCGCCGTAGCCTCCAAGCTGCCCGTTCTTGTTTACAACCCTGTGGCATGGTATGATTATCCCTATTCTGTTCATTCCGTTTGCCGTCCCCACAGCCCGGCTTGCGCCTTTGAGACCTATTTTTTCGGCAAGATCAATGTATGAGATCGTTCTGCCATATGGTATTTTTATAAGGTTATCCCATACTTTCATCTGGAATTCGGTACCCGGATAAACTATCGGTACTTTGAATGTTTTTAGATTACCAGCAAAATATTCATTCAGCTCTGCTTTCAAATGATCGATATGTTTATTCTCGCCCGGAATAATCGCTGCATCAAATCTCTTCCTCAATGTCTTAAGCTGGTATTCCAGCATACGCCTGTCGCTGAACTCAACAAGGCAAATTCCTTTTGAAGTTGCGCCAAGTATTAACGGGCCAAGCTCACTTTGGTAAAGCGATGTCACTATACACTCATCTGCTTTTGTCTTTCCGGGCGGCTTGCCGAATACTTTGCCAAATGCATCGCGGAACCCGCTATGCGATTCATACCCGTTACTGAATATCACCTCATCCAATTTATTGCCCTCTCTTATTTTGGTGAATGCATCCGATAGCCTCCGGCTGCGCTGGTAAGCGTGGAATGTTATTCCGTAATGCTTGATAAAATATCTTCTAGCACGTGCCGGGTCAATTCCCATTATACGTATTTCCCGGTCACGGATTCGTTTGCCTTCTAAGGTTTCAACTTTTTCCATAAGTTTTTTCACCCATGCGGGAAGCGTACCTGAAAGCTCAAGTGGCTTGCACTTTTTACATGGCCTGTAACCGGCAAACAATGCATCGCGCGCAGTGGAGTAAAATACCATGTTCTTTTCCATGGGCATTCTGGCCGGGCAGCCGGGACGGCAGAAAATATTAGTACTTTTCACCGCTACATAAAATATGCCTTCATAACTTTTGTCCCTGTTATGAATAGCACGCTTCATTTCTGCCGTGGGTGGTAATGTGTTTTGTTTTAATTCCATAATGCAGCAAATATATAAGCTATTTATCCCCTATTCCACCGAAAATTGAACACTTAATTAACCCCAATAAATCAAGTAGGGAACGCATCTGAGCAATTTTCTAAACTTCCAGCCTTTTTTCAATTGAACAATTGATGTAATGCTAAACTAATCGTTAAGATGCGTTCCCTACAAATCACCCATTCGCCAATTCAAGAAATCACCATTTCACTATTTGTCGTCCTGGGCGTAGTCGAAGGACAATCTATATGTTGCTCATTGCTGAGTTCTCCTTCAGCCATTTTTCCCTGATTTTATGATCAGACATAAGTTCGCTCATCCTCGCATAAAATCTCCGGGAGTGGTCCTTTATCTCAAGGTGAACAAGCTCATGCACAATTACATAATCTATCATTTCAGGCGGCATTATGACAAGCCTCCAAGAAAAATTGATATTCCCTCTGACTGAACATGACCCCCAGCGTGTCTTTGCGCTGTTTATCTTTACAGAATTGTACTTATATCCAAATGCACGGGCTAACTCTGCTAAACGGTTTGATAAATATTTCTTCGCATATTGTCTGTAGAACCACTCAATGTAATGCTTTGGCGCCTCAAGGCATTTTTGTGATATTCTTAACTTGCCTTCGGGAATTAATGATATTCTGGCTGTTTTTCCCGGAACTATCTCCAGCGGATAGGCTTTGCCGGCAAATATGAATTCCTCGTCCTCTGAAAATTGTTTTGGTTTATGCTGAAGACCAAGTGTGCGGAATTTCTCCTGCTTCTTCTCTATCCACGGTTTTTTATCAGCTATGAAGCGCTCGACGTACTCCATTGAAGCGCCGTAGGGCATTCTTACCGTTAACGTTGCATCGCTGTTAATTTGCAATGCGATCGTTCGCCGCTTAGAACGTATTATTTCATATTTCATAATAAGCCAATATAAGAATCAAAACATAAAAACGCCATAAAAACACAAAGGGTTAATTATTAAAAGCCAATGCAGGTCTAAGGTATATTGTATTTGCGTAATTAATGCAAACGAGATCCCGCTCTGCGGGGCCATTGATTATGGTAATCGAAAAGGGAGGCTCCCGCCTCCCCCATTCGCAATTCGTAATTTCTAATTCTTAATTGCTTTTTATGAACATCCGCTCGTATCGCCGCAGGTTGTGCATTTTAAGCACGTTCCGTTGCGCACCATGGTCAGGCTTTGGCATGACTGGCAAATATCACCCGTGTAACCTTTAAGTTTCGCCTGATGTATCTTATCTGATGATTCGGCCTTGATATTAGAGTTGGTTCCTGATTTCTTCAGGGTAGCGGCTCCCGTTAACTGCACTCCAAGCGGTCCGCCTGATATCGTCTGCTGGGGACTGACATTTGCCTCGCCTGTAATACTAACAGAAGTGCGGTTCGGCAGAGGATCGTTTGATTTATTGACCGGCTCGTCAATAATGCGCTCGCTGAATATTTCCTCATCTTCAAAATCTGCCTCGGTATCAAGCTTGCTTATGGAATCTATCGGGCTAGTGCGCATTTCATGCTCCTGCGAAATATGCGCAAGGTCATTCCTGCCCAGATAAGTAACTGCAAGCTCGCGGAAGATGTAATCGATGAGTGATGTCGTCATCTTAATGTTGGGATTGCCTATAACTATTCCGTTCGGCTCAAACCTTGTATAAACAAATGCGTCAACAAACTCTTCAAGCGGAACGCCGTGCTGCAGCCCCAGCGAGACCGAAATAGCAAAGCAGTTCATCAGGCTTCTGAAAGCCGCGCCTTCGCGGTGCATATCAATAAAGATCTCGCCAAGCTGTCCGTTTTCGTACTCGCCTGTCCTTACATATACATTATGAACGCCAATTTTAGCTTTCTGCGTATATCCGCGCCTTCTGAAAGGAAGTTTCCGGCGTTTTGCAATGTAACGGTGAATAATGCGCTCTGCAATGCGGATAATATCATTGGGTTTGCTGATAACTTCGGTCATTTCCTCGGTTGCGCTTTCGAATGTATCTTCGTCTGTAATAGAATTCAGCGGCTGTGAAAGCTTGCTGCCGTCTCTGTACAGCGCATTGGCTTTGATGCCCAGCTTCCATGAGAGCATATAAGCATGTTTCATATCCTCTATGGAAGCTTCATTGGGCAGGTTGATGGTTTTGCTGATTGCGCCGCTGATAAACGGCTGAGCTGCAGCCATTATCTTAATATGCGCATCAGCCCCGATGAACCGGGTTCCTTTTTTGCCGCACTTTGTAGCGCAGTCAAAAACTGCATAATGCTCGTCTTTTAAGTGCGGTGCGCCTTCAACCGTCATAGCGCCGCAAACGTAATCATTTGCTTCGTCGACCTGCTCTTTACTAAAACCAAGCGACCTAAGTATATTGAAACTATAATCATCAAGCTGTTCATCGGTAAAGCCAAGTGTATCTTTGCAGAACTCGCTTCCCAGATTATACTTATTGAATACAAAACTTATATCAAATGCCGATGGCAGCGATTTTTCTATTTGCGTAATTACATCAGCCGTGAATCCTTTTTCCGAAAGCGTTTGCGTGTTAATGCCGGGACAGCCTATAAGTGAACCATGCCCCGTGGCGTATTTGATTATATCATGAATTTCCGAAGGAGTATATCCCAGAATCTGCAGTGCATGCGGAACGGATTCGTTAATGATCTTAAAATATCCGCCGCCAGCAAGTTTTTTGAACTTAACAAGCGCATAATCAGGCTCAACTCCGGTTGTGTCGCAATCCATTACCAGCCCGATTGTGCCGGTTGGCGCAATTACAGTGACCTGTGCATTGCGGTATCCGTAACGCGTACCAAGATCAAGCGCCAGGTCAGAATCCTCTCTTGCTGCCAAAAGCAGTTCGTCGGGGCAGTACTTTTTGTTGATGCCCATAGGCGTTATTGAAAGGCCTTCATACTCTTCATTTGGCACATTATATGCGGCGCGGCGGTGATTCCGTATTACACGCAGCATGTTCTGCTCGTTTTCCTTGAATCTAGGAAATGTGCCAAGCTCTTTTGCCATTTCGGCAGAAGTAGCGTATGACTTCATGTGTAAAATACTTGTAAGTGCGCCTGTTATTGCCAGCGATTCATTTGAATCATACGGAATCCCCTGAAGCATCAAAAGAGCGCCAAGATTTGCATATCCAAGCCCAAGTGTGCGGTAATCATACGAAAGCTTTGCTATTTCCTTGCTCGGGAACTGAGCCATTAAGACGCTTATTTCCAGAACAACTGTCCACAATCTTGCTGCATGGCGGTATTTTTCGATGTCAAATCTGCCTTTTTCGAAATCGTAAAATTTCACCAAGTTAAGCGATGCAAGATTGCATGCTGTATCATCAAGAAACATATACTCGCTGCACGGATTGGAAGCTTTTATCTCGCCGCCGGCGGGGCATGTATGCCATTCATTAATAGTTGTGTGGTATTGCATTCCGGGATCTGCGCATGCCCATGCGCTGTAGGCGATCTGTTCCCAAAGCTCACGTGCTTTCATGACTTTACATGCAACAGGGTCGCGGCCTTCTTTGCGGGCCTTCCCAAGCTCAATTCTCCAATACAGATTCCACGGACCGTCACTTTCGACCGCCTTCATGAATTCATTTGTTGCCCGTACGCTGTTATTGCTGTTTTGCCCTGAGACTGTTAAATATGCTTCGCTGTTCCAGTCAGTATCGTAAGTGGGAATATGTATTTCTTTGGCGCCAAGTTTTGCAAGATGTATTACTCTATCAATATAATTTTCAGGAACAAGCGATTTCCTGGCATCATTAATTGCTTTTGCAAGATGCTTATTCTGCTTTTTATCGAACGGATTGTTTTCGGGGTGAACTTCCCAGCATGCTTTGATTACATTATTAAGATGAATATTAAGCAGTTTCGATCCCGTAACAAGATCGGCAACTTTCTGCTCTTCAATAACTTTCCAGTTGATATACTCTTCAATATCTGGATGGTCGAGATCAAGCGTAACCATTTTTGCAGCACGGCGTGTTGTCCCGCCGGATTTTATTGCACCCGCGCTTCTATCACCGATCTTAAGGAAGCTCATAAGCCCCGAAGACTTTCCGCCTCCGCTAAGCGGCTCGCTTGAGCCTCTTATATTAGAAAAGTTTGAACCCGTGCCAGAGCCGTATTTAAACAATCTTGCCTCACGTACCCACAGATCCATAATTCCGCCCTCGTTTACAAGGTCATCGGTAACAGACTGGATAAAACATGCATGGGGCTGCGGATGGGTATATGCATCATGTGAAGAAACCAGTTCCCCGGAGGTTGCATCTACATAATAGTGCCCTTGGGAAGGTCCTGAAATTCCGTAAGCCCAGTTCAATCCGGTATTGAACCATTGCGGGGAGTTGGGCGCTGCCATCTGGGCAGCCAGCATATAACAAAGCTCAACATAGAAGCTCAAAGCGTCGTTTTCTGAATCAAAATAGCCATATTTCCAGCCCCAATAAGTCCAGCAGCCGGCAAGGCGGTTAAAAACCTGGCGAGAATCTCTTTCTCCTATGAACCTTTCTGCATCGGAAATATCGCTCATTGCTTCATCATCCGGAACCGATGCCTGAAGCCAAACCGGCACACCTTCTTCGTGAACACGTTTTAATTTTTTGGGCACTCCGGCCTTGCGGAAATATTTCTGAGCTATAATATCTGTAGCAACCTGTGACCACGACTTTGGAACAATGATATCGATCATCTCAAAAACGATCGAGCCGTCGGGATTCCTGATTACTGATGTGCGTTTTTCAAATTCAATTTTATCATAGGGATTAACCGTTTCGCCTGCCAGTAGTCTATCTATCTTCATGCGGTAAGTGAATTAAAAATTTTCAAAAAAAACTTCTTATTGTATCTTAATAAAACTTTAACTTTGCCGTAACGTCAAAACTGTATCTTTAAATCTTCTGTACTATTTAGTCTTAAGGGGAGGCTTTAATCTGCTGTTTGTGCAACTTTCAAAAGCTTGTAGGAATAGTTTTAATAGCAGCTTCTGTTGTTGGATTCAAAATTAACTGAACAAAACTATAAATGCAAATTACATCGCAGGAAACTTTTTTCACAAAACACTTGACAAACTGTAAAGCCTTGTCTATGGGATATTTTTAGGCATGCGTCTGCTTAGCCCCACTGAAAAAAAAGTTTTTGCGGAACTCAAAATATGGGATAACCGGGGATTATCTCCAAAATGCAGCGGTGAGGTTATGGGCAAAGCATTGTATGGAAAATGCATACGTTTTTATGTGCTTAATCCTATTCAGAAAATGTTTTAGGCGTAATTGCTTTCCTGTTAAAAAAATCCGCCGGATTTGCTTCTTCATCTCACACAAAACTGCAGCGCGATATTCAAACTGTTTTATTATCTTTCTCATTTTATTCGTTATCTCTTGCTTCAAAAAAATTAAAACTCATGTTTAAGTGATTCAATTTCATTTCTCTTTTGTATGATATAAAAACTTAACTTAGCCATAAAGAAAGTAATTCCGAATACAACTCTCAATATGATTGTATTACGAATATTAATATCCTTGCTTTTTCTTATAGCTTGTTTAAGTTTTTAATGATTATAGTATCTCTATTTACTTCATTTGTTAAACTCAGTTCAGGATGAGTTTTGTAGTTTTTTGTATGAAGTACAGGATATTTCTTGAATAATCCTTAAAATCTGCACATTTTCACAACATATGACATTCCTCTACCTGGTATCTGCCTGACTTTCCGGGTCATAGCACGCAATAGTAAAGAACCAATTAGTTTGTGGTAACAGGATATATTCTTTGAATCGAAATTCCTTTTTGAACTTTCTGTTAAAGATGCGCTGAGTTTACAGCGGAAGCGACTAAGGGAAAGCTGCAATTCTTATAAACAAAAAAGGCGCTCTAACAAGCGCCCTTTTTGCTTTTCTCCTCCAATACAATTCTACTGCAATACCGGAACCGGTATCTTTTTCCTTGATTTCTTTTTTGGCGGCTTATCAATATTCCTGCCGCGTTTGAGTACGATATGTTCTTCCTGTACGTCGGGATATTCAAAAACTTCGTTCTTGTAATTGCGGAGTATTATCTTCTCCTTATCGCGCGCCAAAACATAATCAGGCAATAGCGGTATTTTCCCGCCGCCTCCCGGCGCATCAATTACAAACTGCGGCACTGCAAGTCCGCTGATATGGCCGCGCAGGTTATCCATTATCTCCAGGCCAACATCAATTGGCGTACGGAAGTGATTTGCGCCTTTGGTAAGATCTGCCTGGTAAATGTAATACGGCCTTACCCTCATTGCAAGCAGTTTCTTCATCAGTTCCTTCATTACCTCGGGGTCGTCATTAACGCCCTTCAGAAGTACTGTCTGGCATCCTACAGGCACTCCGGCATCAACAAGCATTGTGCATGCCTTCTTGCTTTCCTCGGTAATTTCCCATGGATGGTTAAAATGAGTATTAACGTATATCGGATGATATTTTTTTATCATTTCGCAAAGCTGCGGTGTAACCCTTTGGGGCAATACGCACGGCATCTTTGTGCCCAGTCTTATGATCTGTATATGCGGTATCTGGCGAAGCCTCGCCAGCACTTTTTCAAGCATTGCGTCGGTCAGCATAAGCGGGTCGCCCCCCGAGAGAATCACGTCTGTGATCTCCGTATGTTGCTCAAGATAATTGAAAGCCGCCTCAAGCTCGCGCATGTTGATCTTGCTTGAATCTCCAACTTTTCTTTTCCTCGTGCAAAAGCGACAATAAAGCCCGCACTGGCTGGTAGTTAAAAATAATGCACGGTCAGGGTAACGGTGAGTAATATTTGGAACCGGGCTCATTTCCTCTTCGTTTAACGGGTCTTCTGCTGCATCGATATCATAGAGTTCTACCTCTTCAGGCACTGCCTGAAGCCAGATAGGGTCTCCAGGATACCTGATCAGGCTTAGATAATAAGGATTTATCCTTGCCTGAAAGAAATCGTCAAGCTTTTCAGCAACTTCCCTTTTGATTCCGAATTTCTCGACAAGCTGATCTACTGAGCTAATGCTTTGTTTTAGCAGCTGTTGCCAGAGTTCCATAAAATACCGCTCCTTGTTTAGTTTTTGGATTCCCGCCTGTTTCAATTGAAACATTCCGGGCTTCACAGGGCTCCGTGCATTTTACACTTTTTTAATGCCGGTTTCCTTACCTGCAAAAGACTTTCTTTTACAAGTACTTGCGGTAGATGTAAAGGTCATCTCCCGATCTGTAAAAATCTTTGATGATAGTCTGAACGTCGTAGCCGTTTTTCGTGTAGAACTTCCGTTCGTTTTCGTATTCGGCTTTTCCGCTCGTTTCTATCAATATAAGCTTGCCTCCGCTTTTGGTCAGATCCTCTTCCATATGCTTCACCAGTTTGCTGCCGGTTCCCTTTCCGTGAATTCGGGTATCAACGGCTATCCAGTATAAGTCATACGTCCAGTCTGTCAGCGGCCTTTTTCCATAACAAATGTATCCTGCTGCTTTGCCCTCTGATTCATCTTCACTTACATAAATAATATAATCGGTCTGCTTTTCATCGTTCAAATATATGTCAATGAGCTCTATTGCTACTTTGATCTCTTCTTCATTAAAATGCCCCGTTCCCTCAAGAATACTCTTAATCTCATCCCTGTCGCTTCGTATTAACTTCCTTATCATTTCCATTTCCCACAGACAAGAATGTCTGTGCTACTAATTAAAATCCGCAATCAACAATCCCAAATCGCAAATTAATTGACTCCCCACCTCTTCAGCGAATAACCAATTATCTGCTGGATCAAGTAGCTGTATTCCCAGCCATGCGCTTTTGCGCTTCGGGTGAATCCGGTATCCTCTGGCACGTCGCTTGCAATATCCGGATTCGGGTTAAGCTCAAGCACATACGGAACGCCGTCTTTCAATCTCATATCAACTCTTGCATAATCAGCTGCTCCAAGCAGTCTATAAACTTTTTTTGCAGTATCCTGTATGACTTTTACTTCCGTATCACTTAGATTCTGAGCCGGGCAAACTGCCTTTGTGTTTTCAAACTCAACGGTTTTGTACATCCATTTGCTGTTATAGCTGATTATCTTGGGATAATCATCCGGCAATCCCGTAAAATCTATTTCACTAATGGGAAAAGTAATAGGTTCTTCGTTTCCCACAACAGAAACGTTTATTTCCCTGCCTTCGATGTATTCCTCAACAAGCGCAGGCTGTTTGTGCTCATCCAGCACATATTCTATTCTTTTGCGAAGAGCTGCCTCATTTGTTACTACAGATTCATTTGTAATGCCAATGCTTGCATCTTCCCGTGATGGCTTTACTATCATGGGGAACTTATGCCCGTTAAGGTGAAAGCTTGATGTATGTGTAACAAAATGTTTTGCTGTCGGTATTCCGTTCTGGTTTAAAATTGATTTCACCAGTGGTTTATTGAGTGCAAGGCCAAGAGTAAATGCCCGAGAGCCTGTATAGGGAATCTTAAACAACTCAAAAAGTCCGGCAATGTTCATTTCCTGTGTCGGGTCGCCGTCAACGCTTTCACATAGATTAAAAATTATATCCGGCCTGTTTTCATTAAGTTCCGTGATCAGTTTATTTATATCCAGCGCAACGGGAATTATCTTTGTGTTATGTTCCAGCGGAGCTAAAGCACGCTCGACACTTTTAACTTCATCCAGAACGCCGTACTCACTCATATCGATCGCTTCGTCTAGCGCGTCAATATCAACACCCGTGCCTTCATAGATCGGACCCTGAGCATACTGCACCGGGTCATTGAATATTATCGATATGTTAAGTTTCTTTGACAAATATTGATTGTTATTTACTTTTTTGTTATTTATTATTTGCAAGACCGTATCTTTCGATCGCCCCATTCAAAACAGTCTGTATTAATCTATCATAATCAATTCCAACCTCTCTTGCGGCCTTAGGAAAACATGAATTATCATCGGGATTAGGAAGAACTCCCGGCAGAGGATTAATCTCTATTATGAACGGATTCTCATCTTTATCACATCTTACATCCATTCTGGCCCAATCTTTTATGCGCAATGCATTATATGCATTCTTACAGATCTCATCTATTTTTGATCTTAGCTTATCACTGATATCCGCCGGGCACGTAAATATATCCAGCTTATTTTCCCTGGTGTCAAAAAACCATTTTACTTCATATGAGTAGATTTTGGGGAAATCTGCAGGCAGGCACTCAAGATTTATCTCAACTATCGGTAAAACACGGAGCTTATCACCATTCCCAAGCAAAGCAACGGTGAATTCGCGGCCGTCAAGAAAGTCCTCTATTATAGAGTGCTGGCTGTAATCTTGCTTAATTCTTGTTATTTCGCGGTTTAACGATTCTTTGTCATAAACAACACTACTATTATATATGCCTTTTGATGAGCCTTCGTGCAAGGGCTTCACAAAAGCCGGATATTTAACCTTTGGGTATCCGTTTACAATGCTATCGGTTATGAAAAAACCAGGATTTGGGACACCATAATAGGAAAGGATCTCCTTACAGCGCGATTTATCGTGGCAATTTCCGATTGTTATTGGATCACTTGCAGTATAGGGAATATTAAGCATTTCGAGCATTGCGGGAATGTGAGACTCCCTCGACGCTCCGCCGAAACCTTCGGCCATATTAAAGACTATATCCGGCCTCAGAGTCCTGAGTTTTTCAAAAGCATTTTCATCAGCTTCTATTCTGATAACTTCATGCCCTGCTTTCTTAATTGCACTTTCCACTGCGGAGATGGTTTCTTCATCATCCCACTCAGCATACTCGTCATTAAGTCGGCTGGAATAATTATTGACTAAGTTATCGTCAACATATTTTTCCCGCTGAACTTTTTTTTCCTGTCCTTCGGAAATCAGTTCAGCTTCTTTTTTAATATTGTAAGTAAATCCTACGCGCAAAAAAATATTTTGCTTATCTCCTTACTTATTTTTTATTGACTGCTATTAAAAGTTAAAAATATTTTTAACAGTATTTTAACAATCAAAATTCAACTGCAAATATAACATTCTATCACTCATAGTCAATAGG
>JAUQWT010000196.1 GCA_030835005.1 Ignavibacteria bacterium
ACACCGTTATGGCGGGCATTGAACTGCCACATAGGGTTTACGATCTTAAGCGGAACATAAGGAGCCGCTGTATTCCAGAGATAGAACGTGGATGTAATAGGAGAAAAATTCATACCAGAGCCTGCCATATCCAAAATACCATCCCTGTTAACATCACCAAGCATTGGCGTGCTGAAAAATGTCGCGCCGTTGGTGTTTACATCCCAGCCAGCGACGGGTGTGCCATCGTGGTTGAATGCAAGGTACTTACCGCGTCCTGCAGTTGAAGTGTTATCATCGCAGATAAGCTCAAAGTTGTTATCATTATCAATATCGGCTAATGTGATCTGGACATTAACTGCATTGATCGGCCCGATAGGAAAACCCGCGAGTGAAGTTCCGTTTTTGTTCCATGCATTTATATAATCTATCGGAGTTCCGCTTGAAACCTGGTCACCAACTGCGATATCAATTATGTTATCGCCATCAATATAACCAACTGCCGGCGGCCCGTAAATCCATTGAGTGACTCTCTTAGGCCACCCGCTCATTAGTGTACCGTTATTTTTTAAAAGATACACTGCTCCATCGCCAACTGTAGAATTGTGCGTCCCGAAAACGATCTCTCTGATATTATCACCATCAACATCTACAAGAACAGGTGAAGAATATGAATTCACATCGCCGCCGGGCATAGAGTATGGAAAACCGGCAATCGGATTTCCATCAGCTCCCCATGCATATAGTGATGAAACTGATTCTGAAATAACTTCCGGCATACCATCACCTGTTATATCTCCAACAGCTGAGCTTGACGCAGGGTAATGGTTAATAAGCTTAGGCCACCCCGGGAAAACAACACCGGTGCCCCTATAAACCCAAATTTCACTTGTACTGGATAACTGTCTTTTATTTACAATTATTTCAAGACCGCCTGCGCCATCAAGATTCGCCAATACCGGAGTTCTGGAACTGTAACCGTGAGTTATCGGGAAACCAGCAACAGGAGTGCCATTCTTCTCAAGAGCAATTATTGTTCCACCTGCGGATGGAGTTGGTCCATGATTCACAGCTACAATTTCAATTTCTCCGTCACCGTCAATATCTCCGCAGGCAGGGGCTCCATCGAGCGGCAAGGCTGCAACTGTTACCGGCCAGCCGGGAACGTTTGACCCGTCGAAGTTCCATGCCTGTATTGTGTAACCCGTATTATAGACAATTTCCAGGTCGTTATCGCCATCCATATTACACAGGATCCCGCCTTCTATAACCTGACCTATAAGATTATTCTTAGGAAATCCGTTAAATAGAGGACATGAATCAGTACTGTTTATGTTAACAATTTGAGTTCTTCCATCACTATTAATGATCTTCACATTCCCCAGAACATCGGGGACCATTGGACCAATATCAACAGGAACGGAGCCGGGGTAATAATCAAAAGTAAAACCAAAACTGAAAATGAGTACGAGGGCTAAACTGAAAGAAACTGATTTTTTCATTTATTATTATGAAATATTAATTTTCTTTAATGGGCTTTTGTTTACATAAAGAACATTAAGTTTGGAATTTATTTACTTATTGAGCGTTATACAGTTATAGACAGCAAATTAACGCATTTAGAATACTTATACACCATAATTATTCGATTACACTGATATGTTAGTTTTTTTACTTTGTTATTGAAAACCTATAAAGGTATATTTATGCTTCTAATGATGAGAATTATTACATTTTTCGTACTGTTTTTGGCACTTTTGGGCATTTCTGCTGCGCAGGACAAACCTTCTGACCCGAAAGCACTTGAGCTGTTTATTGACGCCAAGACTTTGGAACTCAAAGACAACTACCTTGCTGCTATAAGTAAATACAACGAAGCGCTCAAGATCGAGAAAGCCGCAGGGATATACTTTGCGCTTTCCAAACTGTACTCGAATGTAACTCAGCATCAAAAGGCTCTTGAATACGGACTCGAGGCAATAAAACTGCACCCTGATAATCTAGATTACAAAGAACATGTTTCCGATACATATATTGTACTTGGGGATTACAGCAACGCTCTTAAATATCTGAAAGAAATTTCGGAGAAAAGGCCGGATGATATAAACATGCTTTATAATATCGGCAGAATGTACGAGGCATTGAAGCAGCCATCTGAGGCAATAAAGTACTACGAAAACATTACAGAAAATTACCAGTATGATGAAACCGTTCTGTTAAGAATGGCGGACATTTACGAAGCATACGGTGATTTTGCAAATACAGCAGCAATTGTAGAAAAGCTTTTGGTTTTGAATCCAACCGATATTAACCTGAAATATTCTGCTGCAGCAACATATGTTAAGATTCCCGATTACAATGCTGCAATAAGGATCTATGAAGAGATCCTGAGCACAAACCCGAATAACAGAGACGTACAGACAGAGGTCATTAAACTGTATTTCAGGCAGAACCGCAATACTGAAGCATTTGAGAAGTACAGCAAGCTGATGAATAAAGACAGCATCGATTTTATGACTAAGATGGATGTTGCAGTTGCTTTTATGCAGGCATCAGCAGAAGATAAGGAGGCTTTGAATGTCTCAAGAAACATTTTACAAAACCTGCAGAACTCATATCCTGACCAGTGGATGCCGGAGTATTACCTGATCTATATTGATGCTAAAGATAATCCGCAGGAATCCGAAAGAAGATTCCGTGATATGCTTTCGAGAATAGATACTTCCGCAGAATTGTTCATTCAGGTCGGGTTCTACTTTTACGAGCAGAATAAATTCCAGCCCTCGGTTGAGATATTTAAGGCAGGGATCGCTAAGTTTCCCGATGATTTCAGGCTTAACTATCTTGCCGGAAACTCCTTATACAGGCTTGGCCAGAACCGTGAAGCGCTTCCCTATCTTGAGCACGCTTTGGAGAAGAATCCTTCTGACCTGAATGTACTGAGTACACTGGGGCTGGTTTATGACGATCTTAGAATGAATGCTGAAACCGACCGGCTATATGAACAGGCATTCAAATACTATCCTGATAATATTCTGTTAATGAATAATTATGCTTATAATCTCTCCGAGCGCGGTGAGAAGCTCCAGGAAGCAAAAGAAATGTCCAAGAAAACCCTTGAGAAAGAGCCTAACAACGGTTCATACCTGGATACTTACGGCTGGATACTCTTCAAATTGAAAGATTATAAGAACGCAGCAATGTATATTGAAAAGGCGATCAAGCAGGGAAAGAATGAAACTCTGTTAGACCATCTTGGCGATATTTATGAAGCAATGGGTGAGATAGTAAAGGCATTAAAATGCTGGAATGAAGCACTTCAGCTTAGCCCTGATAATGAATCCATAAAGAACAAAGCAGCAAAGTACAAATAACATTATTTCTAATCTTATTTACCTATTAAAATGAGTGACGCTACAGTACACAATGTAATTATTATTGGCTCAGGCCCTGCCGGCTTAACTGCAGCTTTATATACTGCCCGTGCAAATTTGAAACCGATTGTTTTTGAGGGGCTTCAACCTGGTGGACAGCTTACAATTACCACTGAAGTTGAAAACTATCCCGGCTTCGAGCATGGTATAATGGGTCCCGAATTAATGGACATAATGCGCAAACAGGCACAAAGATTTGGCGCTGATTGCAGATTCAGCATTGTTGAAAAAGTGGATTTTTCAGCAAGCCCGTTCAAAGTATTTGTACAGGGAAAAGAGCATCTGGCAAAATCAGTGATCATTGC
>JAUQWT010000197.1 GCA_030835005.1 Ignavibacteria bacterium
AAATAAGATCTGGCAAAAACACCTGCTTTAGATACATGATGATCCTTTTCAAACAGAAGTCTTGCCTCGTTTGTTGAGTTGAGGTTGATCTTCTCAATTGCCTCTGCTAAATTATGTTTGCCGGGTTTACTCAAAATATAATAACATGATCATTTAACCGAATTGCATTTCGTAAAGCTTGCTGTAAATACCGTCCTTGCTTTCCATTAATTCTTCATGAGTACCCACTACAGAAATTCTGCCGTCATCAATAACTACTATTCTGTCAGCATTTCTGATAGTGGAGAGCCTGTGTGCGATCACTATTGAAGTTCTGTTCATCATAAGTCTCTCTATGGCTTCCTGGATCAGGCTTTCTGATTCCGAGTCAAGTGAACTTGTTGCCTCATCAAGTATCATTATCGGAGCATTCTTAAGCAGCGCACGGGCGATTGCAATTCTCTGCTTCTGTCCGCCGGAAAGCCTTACACCGCGCTCGCCTATTTCTGTATCATATCCGCGTTCGGTTTCAAGAATAAAATCATGCGCATTCGCGCTTTTTGCGGCCTCAATAATTTTCTCCATGGGAATGTCATCCCTGCCGTATGCTATGTTATTTCTAATCGTATCGTTAAAAAGGATTATCTCCTGCGTAACTATTCCAAACTTGTCACGAAGCGAATTAAGCGTAATATTCTTAATGTTTATCCCGTCAATAAGTATTTCGCCTCTTGTTACATCATAGAACCGGGGCAGCAGGTCAACCATTGTTGATTTGCCGGCGCCGCTCAAGCCCACTATGGCAATATTCTCATTCTTTTTGATCTTCAAATCAATATCTTCCAGTATTATCCTCTCTTCAGTATCGTAAGTAAACGCAACATCTTTGAACTCTATATTGCTTTCAAAGCTGACCTTTTCGATCGCATTTGGAACATCAAATATCTCAGGTTTTGCGTCAAGTATCTCAAATATGCGGTTGGCTGGACCGTGTGATTCCTGCATCTTGTTAATTACTGCTCCAAGGTCCTTTATTGGAGCCATTAGCTGGAAAATTATCAGCAGGAATCCGATAAATTCTTCAGGGGCAAGGCTGCTTCCGGAGAAAATTTCTTTCCCTGCATACCATATTATAAAAACTCCAAGCGCTACGCTTACAACTTCTGTTAACGGGCGGTTCAGATTTGAATAAATTGCGCTTTTCATCAGCGAACGGAAGAAATCCATTAGCTTGCGCTCAAATCTTTTATTCTCAAAACTCTCCATCGAAAATGCGCGTATTATTTTGCCTCCGTAAATATTCTCTGATATTACGGAAGTGAATTCACCCAGTGATTCCTGCACTCGAATACCATACTTCTTAAGCTTCTTTCCAAGAAACGCGATCAGCAGTACTGAGATCGGCACTGATACTATCGATATAAGCGTAAGTTTCCAGCTAATGAAAAATGCCATCAAAAGGAATGTGATGATCATTACCGGCTGCTTAATAAGATCAGTAAAGGTAATGTAAACTGTGTTCTGTATTGCGTTGACGTCGGATATAAATCGCGAAACAATATCACCTGAACGGCGCTGATTGAAATATTTCAGCGATAGCGAATTGAACTTATGGAACATCCTGCGGCGGATATCTGTAATAAGTTTCTTCTCAACATACTGCGTTAAGGTTGATTGCATAAAAGCAAATATATTTTTCAGTAAATATGCACTGAAAAGCAGTATGCAGACCTTAATGAGTGAGGTGTACTTATCACCCCCGGAAAATATATAATTATCCACAACTTGCCTGAAGCTATCGAAGAAGTTCTTTGCCGGCAGTATGGAAATATCGGTTGGAGTATTTGTGAACAATGTTTTAAGCAGGGGAATTGAAAGGTAAATGGAAGCCGCATTGCTTAAAGAGTACAAAATAACTAATATTACTGCAATTACGAGTAAATGCCTGTAAGGCTTAAGCAGTCTGGCTAAGCGGAAATATTGTTTCATTACGCCAAAAATACTCTGAATTACCTTAATATAAAATGGTAAT
>JAUQWT010000198.1 GCA_030835005.1 Ignavibacteria bacterium
GATAGCAGGCAGAGATGCCGGGAAGTTGGAATTCGGTTTTCTTTGCGGGTTATTATTCTATCGAATAACTCACAGTCACAACGGCGGTAATTGTTTTTTCGAGCGACGAGACATCATTCATGCCGTAATCTGAGACATCGGTTGAGTTCTTGGCATTTATCTGAATTACACCCATTCTTGACGAGCGCACCTCTCCGACTTCATTTTCAGTACTGCTTGCAATCTGGTCAGCACGCATTTTTGCATCTTTGGATGCGAGGCCTATCATTTCAATCTTAAGGTCGCTTAGCTTAGTGTAATAAAACATCGGGGGAGAGGAGTTGAACTCGATTCCCTGTAGTATAAGCTCAGTTGATTCCCTTGAGAGCTGGTCGATCTTTTCCACTTCACCGGACTCTATAGATACATCCTGGCTTAAACGGTAGCCGATAATTTCATCGGTGTTTGAGCCGTCTACAGTCTTCCTGTAAAGTGATTGAGTGTTGACAGCAGAGAATACAATTTTATCCTGCGTAAAACCTTTTGAAATAAGATAATCCTTTACTTTTGAATTGCTTTCCTGAAGCTTCTGGTAAGCTTCGGTAAGAACTTTCCCTTCGTTTGAAAAGCTGCCGCTCCACACTGCAAGATCAGAGCGTATTTCCTTTTGCGCAGAACCTGTTACAGTAATTGTAACATTGCTTCTTGAAACTTTGCGCCATGTGCCGCCGAGAATGAGCCCGGTGATAATCAAACCAAGAGCCATTATTACTGCAAAAGCGGTGAAGCTTGACCTCGAGTTATCTGCCATTTGAGTTGTAGTTAAATGTTGTTCAAAAATGATTGTTTGACTAATCAATTACAATATTAAATATGATACTATGGATGAGGTGGATTTGTCTCTCCTCACCCCCTGCGCACCATAGGTGCGGTTTCCCCCTCTCCAAAATGGAGAGGCCTGACTGCTGCAGGCAGAGGGTTAGGGGGGTGAGGAGAGAAGCAGGACGGAAGTAAGAAGGCAACACACCCCGTCTGCGCCTTCAGCGCATCCACCCCTCCCAAGAGGGGAATTTAATCGGGGAAAGGTTAATATGTTTTTAATTTAAAAACTTTTTAGCTATATTTGCTATGGCACACACAAAAAGAATTACCAAAGCGATCACCTTTGATGATATTTTGCTGGTTCCCGCAAAATCAAAGGTCTTACCCAGGGACGTAAATATTTCAAGCAGATTAACGCGAAATTTAAGGCTTAACACTCCGATCCTATCCGCAGCTATGGATACTGTTACGGAGAGCGAGCTTGCAATTGCAATGGCGCGCGAAGGCGGAATTGGCATATTGCATAAGAATATGCCCATTGAAAAACAGGCATCTGAAGTTGACAGGGTCAAACGCTCCGAAAGCGGGATGATACTGGACCCGATCACTCTGAAATCTGACCAAACAGTCGGCGATGCAAACCGGCTTATGGAGCGGTATAAGATATCGGGGTTCCCGATAGTCAACGACAAGAATGAGCTGATAGGGGTTTTAACAAACCGTGACCTGAGGTTTGAGCCTAACCAGTCAACAAAGGTACACGAGCTGATGACAAAGGAAAATCTTGTTACGGCGCCCGTCGGGACGACGCTTTTGCAGGCTGAGAAGATACTTCAGAAGTACAAAATTGAAAAGCTGCCTGTTGTTGATAAGAACGGGAAGATAAAAGGGCTCATTACCTTTAAGGATATTATCAAAAGAAAGAAGCACCCCTTTGCGGCTAAAGATTCGCACGGCAGGCTGATATGCGGTGCCGCCGTTGGTATTTCTGCCGATACTCTTGATAGAGTCGCAGCGCTGGTAAATGCAAGCGTAGATGTTATTGTTGTTGATACAGCTCACGGTCACTCCCAGGGTGTCATTAACATGGTTAAGCAGATAAAGAAAAAATTTGATATTGAGGTGATTGCCGGCAATGTTGCAACTGAAGAAGGTACACTTGAGCTGATAAATGCGGGAGTGGATGCAGTTAAGGTGGGAATTGGTGCAGGTTCAATCTGCACAACACGTGTTGTGGCAGGTGTCGGAATGCCGCAGATAACGGCGGTCTTCAATGCCGTAAGTGCAGCGCGCAAACATAATATACCTGTTATCTCAGATGGCGGTATCAAGCAGACAGGTGATATTCCCAAAGCCATAGCCGCAGGAGCTGATTGCATTATGGTAGGGGGATTGCTTGCGGGAACCGAAGAGTCACCCGGCGAGAAAGTCCTTTACGAAGGCAGGGTATTTAAGATGTACAGGGGGATGGGCTCGCTTGAAGCAATGAAAGCAGGAAGCGGTGACAGGTATTTCCAGGACCCGGAATCGGAGCTATCAAAATTAGTGCCGGAAGGAATCGAAGGAAGGGTTCCCTACAAAGGACCGCTGAGCGATGTGATTTACCAGATGGTTGGAGGTCTGAGGGCTGCAATGGGTTACTGCGGCTGCGCAACGATTGATGAACTGCAGAACAAAACTCAGTTTGTTGAAATTACAAATGCAGGATTGAAAGAATCTCACCCGCATGATGTAATAGTTACTAAAGAGGCACCGAATTATCAGGTAAGAAGGTAGAACTCAAATCCAAATGACAAAATCCAAATGTCAAATATGATTTGATTTCTGGCGCAAGGCATTTATCATTTGCACTTGATTTGGCATTTGAGCTTTGACATTTGAGCTTTTACAACAAACAAAAAAGGACAGAAATATATCTGTCCTTTTTTGAATACTTAAGACTAATCTTAGAAATTCAGAATTACTACCTTACTTTCTTCTTATGCCTGTTCTTTCTCAGTCTTTTCTTCCTTTTGTGGGTTGCCATTT
>JAUQWT010000021.1 GCA_030835005.1 Ignavibacteria bacterium
AAACCATATTTGGTAAATAATCTTGTGCGCCTTAGCAAAGGAAAAATGATGGGCGTTGATTTCAACAAAGAAAAAACCTGGGTCGGAAGCAGCCTCGCATTTTTCGAGCATTTGTAGTCTGTAGCCAGTTGTCATTCTTAATTCCTAATTCCCAATTCACCCTTAAGGCTACCCCATAAATTTTTAAATTGTTTTTATATACAATTGGCATTATTTTTGTGTTCTTAATTTCTCAAAAAATTAGAACAAAATTGCCTAAAATGACCCGAAAATCATACTTTGCAGTTACTTTATTTGTTTTTTTCAGCTTTTTGGGCAGTACATATGGGCAGCTACTACCAAGTTTCGCAATTGCAGGCGGTCCAACAGCCGGCTGGCACTTTAACCCTGTCAAAGACCTCAATCTACAGCTAAAAAATGCAGGCTTCCCCGAAATGAACGAAAGCGGCTTCTTAACGCTTGGCGGGGGCGGATTTATTGACCTGCCAATGAAGAAGAATTTTCTCCGTATCGGAATGTTCGGCAATGGCTTCACATCTAAACAAACCAAAGCCGTTAACGATAGCCTGACTAAAGCTGCCAATTATTCAATGGGGCTTGGCGGATTCAGCCTTGAATTTGTTTTACCGCTCACAAAAGTTTTTGATATCAGTTTCGGCTCACAGTTCTCTACCGGTTTGTTAAAGCTTGAATTGTACCAGTATGGAAAAGATCTTGGAAACTATACAGGTACTTATCTCCAGTTTCAGAACGGAAGCTCTTCTTCGGATATTTCACGCGTTTACAAATCACGTTTCTTTACTGCTCAGCCTCAGATCGGTGTTGGCATCATGCTGAAGAAATTCATGTATCTTAAGATCGATTGCGGCTATCAAATTGGAATGCAAAACACATGGCGTGTGGATAATGACGTGGAAGTAAAAGATTTCCCGAAAGGAATTGAGGCCAAAGGGCTGGTGTTGAATCTAGGGCTCAATTTCGGTTTATTTATCAGAGATTAATTTAATTATACAAGGATAGAATTGAAAAGTATTTTAGTTACCGGCGGCGCCGGGTTCATCGGAACGAATTTTGTTTATTTCATGGCATCAAAAGGGTACAGCCTCAGAGTACTTGATAAGCTTACCTATGCAGGAGGAAAAGACAATCTTGAGCCCCTTATGGCTGCAGGAAAAGTTGATTTTGTAAAAGGTGATATTTGTGATCAGGGAATTGTAAAAAGATCTCTTTCAGGAATTGATGCAGTTGTGCATTTTGCCGCAGAAAGCCACAACACCCGCAGCGAAACTGATCCCGGGCTATTCTACAATACAAATGTTGACGGTACCCGCGTAATGCTTGAAGAGTCATTTTCTGCAGGTGTGAAGAAATTCATACACATTTCTACAGATGAAGTTTACGGCTCAATAGTTGACGGTTATTTCTCCGAAAACGACAAACTTCTTGGTGACAGCCAGGCAACATCAGCATATTCAAAATCCAAATCACAGGCAGATGACCTTGCAATGGAATTCGGCAGAACCTGTCCCGTGGTGGTTCTAAGGCCTACGAATAATTTCGGGCCGTGGCAGTATCCCGAAAAAGCGCTGCCCAGGTGGATAACCAATATTCTTTCCGGCAATAAGATACCGCTGTGGGGTGAGGGCCTGCAGGTAAGAGACTGGCTTTTTGCGCCCATAACTTCCGAGTGCCTTGAGTTCCTGCTCCTTAATGGAAGTACAGGCAATGCTTATAATCTTGCCGCAAATCACAACCCGGAAATCACAAACCGCAAAGCAGCTGAATGGATATGCGAATTACTGGGTGTAAAAAAGCAAGAGTGGATAGAATTCATTCCTGACCCAAGACCAAATCATGATTTCCGCTATGCGCTGAATGTTGATAAAATAACTGAGCTTGGATTCAAGCCTGCCATTGATCCTTTCAACCAATTTAAGAATACTGTAGAATGGTATATAGCAAACAGTAACTGGTGGAAAAAACGAAAAGAAGAAGCAGAAAGCATTTATAAACAGTAAGAATCAATAGAATATCTTCATTAACCATTTGTATTAACATAGAACCTAATTAACGACGGGGAAAATAATTAATGAGCGAAGTACTAAGAGAAAAAATCAAACAGAAAAAAGCTAAGATCGGTATAATCGGTCTGGGGTATGTTGGGTTGCCGCTTGCAATTGAGTTTGCTAGAAAAGGCTACCATGTACACGGAGTAGATCTTGATCAGGCAAAAATAAAACTTATCCAGCAGAAAAAGAATTACATCAAAGACGTTATCAACAAAGATTTTCTGTATGCAATTAACAACAATTTGTTTACAGCCTCAGATAACTATGAAAAGATAACTGACCAGGAAATAGTCTTTATTTGCGTTCCAACGCCTGTTACTGATAATAAGACGCCCGATATTACTTTCATAATGAATTCCGCGCAGGAAGTATTCAAAAGGATCAAAAAGCATTCTCTTATTGTTTTAAAAAGTACAACATTTCCGGGAACTACAGAAGATTACGTACAGCCCCTGTTCGAATCCAAGGGATGGAAAGTTGGCAAAGATTTCTATCTATCGTTCTCACCCGAAAGAGTTGATCCGGGCAATAAGGTTTACAACACCGGAAATACTCCAATTGTTGTTGGCGGAGCAACCAGGAAATGCACAGAGCTCTCGGCAATGATACTGCAGGAAGTTGCAACAAAAGTTCACATGGTTTCTTCTCCGCGCGTAGCAGAAATGGAAAAGCTCATAGAGAATATCTTCCGCAGCGTGAATATTGCTCTTGTTAACGAAATTGCAAGGCTTTGTGATAGAATGGGTAATATTAATATCTGGGAAGCAATTGAAGCTGCAGCAACAAAGCCGTTCGGATTCATGCCATTTTATCCGGGCCCCGGAATCGGCGGGCATTGCATACAGATTGACCCCTACTATCTTGACTGGGCTGCCAAAAAATATGACTTCCATACTAAATTCATTGAGCTCTCAGCTGAATCAAACGAAGAAATGCCTTTTTATGTTAGGGATATGGTCATGAAAGAGCTTGCTAACCTGCCTATCAAAGCAAAAGATGCAAATGTTCTAATCCTTGGCACTACATTCAAAAAAGATGTTGAAGACCCAAGAAACTCTCCGGCAATCAAGATCATAGAATTGCTTTACAAGGAAGGTATCGGCAATATCAATTTCCATGATCCTTTCATGAGAACAATCCGGCTGATGGATAAGATTTTCCGCGTCCAGGAGCTAAATGAAAAGCTTCTCAAAGAAGCAGATGTTACAGTTATAGTTACAGATCACTCTGCATATGATTATGAATGGATTCTTGCTTTTTCAAAGAGGCTTGTTGATACAAGGAATGCCACGAAGAAGATCAGGAATAACCGCGAGAAGATAACTCTGCTTGGAGCAAGTACTTATAAGGTCAATTAAGAGTACTGATTGAAAAATAAAAGGAAAATTATCTCTGTTGTAGGGGCAAGACCTAATTTTATGAAACTTGCCCCTATTGCAAGGGAACTCAAAAAGCATTCTTCCAGCTTTACCCATATAATAGTTCACACCGGTCAGCATTACGATCACAAGCTTTCGTCTGTTTTTTTTAAAGACCTCGGGCTTCCTGAACCGGATATTTATCTTGGTGCAGGCTCGGGCTCTCATGCAGAGCAGACATCGGCCATTATGATCGGTTTTGAAAAAGTTGTAAAACAGGAAAAACCGGATCTGGTTATTGTGTTCGGTGATGTAAATTCCACCATAGCATGCGCTTTGGTTTGCGCAAAACTTCAGGGTAACTCCAGCCTTAGCCCGGTTCCACTGGCTCATATTGAATCAGGTCTGCGCAGCTTCGATAACGCCATGCCGGAAGAAATTAACAGGATCGTAACAGATTCGCTTTCGGAATTCTTATTTGTTACCGAGAGAACCGGTGTTGATAATCTGGTTAAAGAAGGAATTAACAAGAAAAAAATCTTTCTTGTCGGTGATACAATGATAGATTCGCTTGTCTATCATAAGAAAAAAATTGCCGCTAGTGATATTTTGAAAAGGCTAAAGCTTAAGCCGAACAAATTTATTCTTGCAACAATTCACAGGCCGGTTAATGTTGATACCAAAAAGAACCTCTCACGCATAATTTCCATTTTCAGGAAAGTCTCTGCCACAGCTTTAAAAAAAGATCCGGAAATCAGTATCGTTCTCCCGATTCACCCCAGAACTCTGAAAATGGCAGGGTCATTTGGACTCCTTGGCGAGTTGCGGAAAGTTCGAAATCTTATTACCATTGAACCTGCCGGGTATATTGATTTTATCAGGCTGCTCGGAGATTCCCTTTTTGTAATGACAGATTCGGGCGGTATTCAGGAAGAAGCAACTTTTCTCAAAATACCGTGTTTAACATTAAGAGATTCGTTTGAAAGAAATGAAACACTTGAGCTTGGCACAAATACACTTTGCAGGCTTGATGAAAAGCTGATCCTTAAGAAAACAAGTGAGATCATTGAGGGGAAATATAAAAAAGGTAAAATTCCGCGTTTAATGGATGCAAAGGCCTCCCAAAGGATCGTAAATATTATAAAAACCCGCCTTTAGTTTAACAATATTCATTTTAATAAATGGATTTTCTATCTTTTAAAAAAGAATTAACTTTAAATTTGGCCGAATTTCGGTTTTGATGCGGTTTTTTTAAAGTAAATAAACGGGGTTTTTGGGGAATAAAAAGCACTATTTCTTTTCAGATGTTCACCTTGGGATTAGCACTAAAGAAATTGAAAAGGCTAAAGAACTGAAACTTGTCAGTTTCCTTGAGAGTATAAGTAAAGATGCTGAAAAGATATACATTGTTGGAGATCTTTTTGATTGCTGGATAGAATACAGGCGTGCAGTACCAAAAGGTTATTACCGAACTCTTGCCGCGCTGAACAGACTGGTTGAACATGGAATTGAAGTAAATTTCTTTTCGGGCAATCATGATTTCTGGCTGAATACGTATTTGAGGGATGACGTAGGATTAAAGCTTCATGGCGGCCACCTTGAAACAGAGATTGAAGGAAAGAAATTTTACATTGTACACGGAGACGGGCTCTCCAAAGGTGATACAGGATACAAGATCATAAAGAAAATTTTGCGCAGCAGGGTAAACCAGTTCCTGTATTCACTTGTTCATCCCGATCTTGGCCTGTGGCTAGCGCAGGGTTCCTCTAAAAAATCAAGGCTGCACACCGATGACAGGGAAAGAGATTTCGAAATGCACTCTCAGCAGCAAATTGCGCACGGTTCAACTGGTATGAAAGAGTTTGCAGAAAAAAAGATAGCCGAAGGATTTGACTACGTTATTATGGGGCACTTGCACAAACCGCAGGATGTGATAGTTAACTCAGGAAATGAAGTAGGGCATTATGTAACACTAGGAGACTGGATCACGCATTTTTCATATGCCGAGTATTCAAACGGTAAGTTTGAATTAAGAAGATTTAAATCATAATATTTGTTTTGATCGATAAATGCAGAACGGAAAAAATAAAAAGACACCTAAAACAATAGAGCGCGAAGAATACTTTAATAACCGCGAATACAGGCGCAGGATGATGAACAAGAAAAGAAGATCATCTAAAAGAAAGTTTGGCCTGTTTGCTGTGTTTGTTCTTATTGTGATTGGCTTTGGAATTGCATTTTCTGCATTCCTGTTCCAGGGGTTGCCGCCTCTCTCGAGCCTTGAAAATCCGAAGACCGATCTTGCAACAAAGATCTACTCCGAAGACGGTGAACTTATCGATCAGTTCTTTATCGAAAACAGAACAATTGTATCGCTGGATGCAATCCCTAAAGATCTTATCAACGCACTTATAGCAACTGAAGACAGAAAGTTTTTTAAGCACTGGGGAATTGATCTCGACAGGATTATGAAAGCAATGTTCAAGAACATTACCAGCCTTTCTATCAAAGAGGGTGCCAGCACTATAACTCAGCAGCTTGCACGTAACCTATATAGAGCCGAGATCGGAAGGGCAATATCAATTACCCGTAAATTAAAAGAAGCAATTACAGCCGTTCAGATAGAAAAAACTTACACTAAAGATGAAATCCTGTTATTATACCTAAACCAGGTTTATTTCGGCAGGGGAGCTTATGGCGTTGAAGCGGCAGCAAAAACATTTTTCGATAAATCTGTAACTGAGCTTACTCTTGATGAATGTGCAATGCTTGTTGGTATGGTGAAGAACCCTTCCGGGTATTACGACCCGATTGAAAACCCCGAGAGCTGCCTTGATAGACGTAATACTGTGCTCAACAACATGTACGAAGAAAGCTATATTACGAAGGAAGTATTTGACCTTGCTAAAAACGATCCCATAAAAGCTCAGCCTAAGACGATTCAGAAGCAAAGTATGGGTCTAGGCGGACAGTTCAGCGAATACGTTAGACAGCTGCTGGAAAAGAAAGCGGAAAAATACGGTTTTAATATATATCGTGACGGACTAATTGTTACAACTTCATTGAACAGCAAAATGCAGAAGCATGCAGTGGATGCTGTCACAAACCAGTTAAAGGATTTCCAGAAGTCGTTTAATTCAACATGGAACTGGAAAGGTAACCGCGATCTGTTGAATGATGCAATTGACAGGTATATTAAACAGAGCGATGAATATAAGAAAGCAAAAACAGATGCGGACCGGCAGAAAGTTTATAACAAACTTAAACTGGACCAGGCGTTTGTTGAAAAAGTTAAAGAGAGAGAAATAGCAGTGCAGGTTGGCTTTGTTTGCATCGATCCCAAAACCGGCCAGATCAAAGCAATGGTAGGCCAGAATCCTGCCTTCCCGTTCAAATACGGGCTGAATCATGTAACACAGATTAAGCGTCAGCCGGGCTCAAGTTTTAAAGCTTTTGTATATACTACGGCAATTGATAACGGTTACTCACCGGCATACTCTATAAGCAACGATCCTTTGAGAGTTGTTATCGGCGGTCAGACATGGTCGCCCAAAGGCGGCGGAACCGGGGGTATGGTAAGCTTAAGAGAAGGTATTACACGTTCAATTAATGTTGTTGCTGTCAGAACATCTATGGAGCTAGCTCCTATGGATCAGGTCATAAAGCTTGCGCACAGGATGGGAATTAACTCTGAGCTCCCCAATGTACTTTCTCTTGCTCTTGGAGTCGGAGAAGTTTCTCCTCT